>NZ_MQUI01000036.1:0-39482 GCF_001970915.1 Sphingomonas sp. Sph1(2015) | reverse complement strand
CCCAACCCCTCCCCTGAAGGGGAGGGGCTAAAACCGTGCAATGCTGATCGCTTTCAACTCTAGCCTTTGCTCAGGCTGAACCGAGTTGGGAGTCGAATTCAGCGCAAGGTGCGGATGATTCCGGAAAAATCCACCGGCGGCTGCCCTTCGCCGACGAATGCCGTGTAAAGCTCGGCCGCCCGTTCGCCCATCGGGGTGGCGGCGCCCGCATCCTGCGCCGCCTGCATCGCCAGCTTCAGGTCCTTCAGCATCAGTGCCGCGGCGAAACCGCCCTGATAATCGTGATCGGCGGGCGTCTCCGGTCCGACACCGGGAACGGGGCAATATTTGGTCATCGACCAGCTCTGCCCCGACGAGACCGAGGCGATGTCGTAGAAGGTCTGCGCCTCCAGCCCCAGCTTCTCGGCCAGTACGAACGCCTCGCAGGTCGCGATCATCGTCGCACCGAGCAGCATGTTGTTGCAGATCTTCGCCGCCTGCCCTGCGCCGTTGCCGCCCGCATGGATCACCGCCTGTCCCATGGCGGACAGGAAGGGCTCGGCGCGCCGGAAAGCCTGTTCGGACCCGCCGACCATGAAGGTCAGCGTGCCGGCCTTGGCCGCCGCGATCCCGCCGGAAACGGGCGCATCGACCGCCATCATGCCCTTGGCCAGCGCAGCCTCCGCCACCCGGCGCGCGGTGGCGACGTCGATGGTCGAGCAGTCGATCAGGATCGCGGAGGGCGGTGCGGCGGCAAAGACGGCGTCGGCATAGACGCGCTCGACATGGGTTCCGGCGGGCAGCATGGTCACGACCGCCTCGACCCCGTCCATCGCCGCGACAGCGCTGTCGACCGGCAGGCACCCGGCCGCCTTGGCCGCCGCAAGCGCGTCCGCCGACAGGTCGAAGGCGCGGACGTCATGCCCCGCCTTTGCGAGGTTGGCGGCCATCCCGCCGCCCATATTGCCCAGGCCGATAAAGGCGATCCGCGCCATGATGCTCTCTCCTTTGTTCTTCTTTTTCTTTTAAGCCCCTCCCGCAGGCGGGAGGGGTTTGGGGAGGGCATGGGGTCTCACCGAGCGTCTCGCTTGCGGCCCTGCCCTCCTCCATCCCCTCCAGTTTACGGGAGGGGCGTGGGACTCAGTTGCCGGTCCAGTTGGGGCTTCGCTTTTCCACGAACGCGGCCATGCCTTCCTTCTGGTCGGCCGAGCCGAACAGGCCGTGGAACAGCCGCCGCTCGAACTGCACGCCCTGCGCCAGTCCCATGTCGAAGGCGGCGTTGACCATTTCCTTGTTCGCACGCGCCGCGATCGGCGCCATGCCGGCGATGGTCGCGGCGGTCTTCATCGCCTCCTCGACCAGATCGGCGGCGGGGACGATCCGCGCGACGAGGCCTGCGCGCTCCGCTTCCTCGGCGTCCATCATCCGGCCGGTCAGGCACATCTCCATCGCCTTGGCCTTGCCGACCGCGTGCGCCAGCCGCTGCGAGCCGCCCATGCCCGGCGTCACGCCCAGCTTGATCTCGGGCTGGCCGAACTTGGCGGTGTCGGCGGCGAGGATGAAGTCGCACATCATCGCCAGTTCGCACCCGCCGCCCAGCGCATAGCCCGCGACCGCCGCGATGATCGGCTTGCGGGTGCGGGTGAACTCGTCCCAGCCGGTGAAATGGTTTCGCCCGTACATGGCGGCGAAGTCCATCTCCTGCATTTCCTTGATGTCCGCACCCGCCGCGAATGCCTTCGCGGAGCCGGTGATGACGGCGCAACGCTGTTCGGGATCGGCGTCATAGGCGCGCATCACGTCGAGCAGCTCGGCCAACAGCTCGGCATTCAGCGCGTTCAGCGCCTGCGGCCGGTTCAGCGTCACCAGCGTCACCGCCTCGCGGCGCTCGACGATCAGGGTGTTATAGTCGGTCATGCGGGCGTCCTTCTCAGCGGTCGTCGGGGGTCCAGGCCTGCCCCTCGGGCATGGGCGCGAAGATATGGTCGATCATCGTGTCGGTCACGCCCTCCGGCGTGGCGGGGTCCCAGCGCGGCGCATTGTCCTTGTCGACGATCAGCGCGCGGACGCCCTCGACGAAATCGGGCCGCTGCACGACGCGGGAGGCGACTCCATATTCGCGGCGCATCTCGTCGGCAAAGTCGGTGGTCAGCCTGCCCTCGCGCAGCAAGCGCAGCGACACCTTGCAGGCTTGCGGCGACTTGGTGCGCAGCACGGCCAGCTGCTGCGCCGCCCATTCACCGTCGTCCGCCTCCAGCGCGGCGATGATCTCTTCCAGCGTGTCGGCGGCAAACAGACGGTCGATGTCGGCGGCATGGGCCATGATCTTCGCGCTCGGCGCGGGCACCGAGAGCCGGTCGAGCGTCGCGGCGATCTCCTGCGATGCCGACGTAATTGCGGCCTTTGCTTCCTCCAGCGCGGCGGCGGGCAGGTAATGCGTTGCCAAGCCGAGCGCATGGGCCTCCGCCCCGTCGAGCCGGTGGCCGGTCAGCGCGAGGAATTCGCCCATCCGCCCCGGCAGGCGCGAGAGATACCAGCCGCCGCCGACATCGGGGAACAGGCCGATCCCCGTCTCGGGCATGGCGAAGCGGGTATTCTCGGTCGCGACGCGGAAGCGGGCGGGCGCGGAAATGCCGACGCCGCCGCCCATCGTGATGCCGTCCATGAAGGCGACGATGGGCTTGGCATAGGTGAACAGCCGGTGGTTCATCCGATATTCGGTGTGGAAGAAACCCCGCGCGGCCTCGCCGTCACCCGCCCCACTCTCGGCCAGCAGGCGGATATCGCCGCCCGCGCAGAAACCGCGCCCCTCGGCATGGTCGATGATGATCGCCTCGACGCCCAGATCGCCGCGCCAGTCCTCCAGCGCGGCCAGCACGCCCTCGCACATCTCGCGGGTCAGCGCGTGGATCGCCTTGGGACGGTTGAGCCGCAGTTGCCCGACCGGGCCTTCGCGGATAACGATCAGGTCTTGGGTCATGCCTCTACCTTATTCTCTTCTTCCACCCCGGCGAAAGCCGGGGCCCAGATGCCGCGCATCAGGTGGCGCGCCATCGGCCAGTCTGCAACTGGACCCCGGCCTTCGCCGGGGTGGTTGCGTTTGGGGAACGTCAGTCCTTCAGCAAATCCCGCCCGACGATCATCCGCATCACCTGGTTGGTGCCCTCCAGGATCGAATGCACCCGCAGGTCGCGCCAGAAGCGCTCGATC
The DNA here is from genome assembly GCF_001970915.1 of Sphingomonas sp. Sph1(2015). Classification (NCBI taxonomy): domain Bacteria; kingdom Pseudomonadati; phylum Pseudomonadota; class Alphaproteobacteria; order Sphingomonadales; family Sphingomonadaceae; genus Sphingomonas; species Sphingomonas sp. Sph1(2015). The sequence goes on along the minus strand of NZ_MQUI01000036.1, from coordinate 36,293 downwards.
GGATAGTCCATCAGATAGCCGTAGCCACCATGCAGCTGCAGCGCCCGGTCGACCACCGACGATCCGGTATCGGTCGCCAGCCGCTTGGCCATGGCGGCGAAGCGGGTCTTGTCGGGGGCGTTATCGGTCACCTTGGCGGCGGCGAGGTAGAGCAGCGCGCGGGCCGCCTCCAGCTCGGTCGCCATGTCGGCGAGGGTGAACTGGGTATTCTGGAACTCGGCGATCGCCTTGCCGAACTGGCGACGATCTTTCACATAGGCCACGGATTCGTCGAGGCAGCGCTGCGCTCCGCCCAGCGAGCAGGCACCGATGTTCAGCCGCCCGCCGTCCAGCCCCATCATCGCGATGCGGAACCCCTCGCCCTCCGCGCCCAGCCGGTTGGCGACCGGCACGCGGACATTGTCGAACATCACCTGCCGCGTCGGCTGCGAATGCCAGCCCAGCTTGCGCTCATTCGCGCCGAAGGAAACGCCGGGCATGTCCTTGTCGATCACCAGGCAGGAAATGCCCTTGGGGCCGTCCTCGCCGGTGCGGACCATGGTGACATAGACCTCGTTCTCGCCGCCGCCCGAAATGAACTGCTTGGAGCCGGAAACGACATAATGGTCGCCGTCGCGCACCGCACGGGTCTTGAGCGCGGCGGCGTCGGAACCCGAGCCTGGCTCGGTCAGGCAATAGCTCGCCATGCGATCCATGGTGACGAGGTCGGGAAGGTAACGGCCCTTCACATCCGCATCGCCGAACCGGTCGATCATCCACGACGCCATATTGTGGATCGAAATGAAGGCCGAGGTCGAAGGACAGCCATAGGCCATCGCCTCCATGATGAGCGCCGCCTCCAGCCGCCCGAGCGCGATGCCGCCCGATTCCTCGGAGACGTAGATGGCCGCGAAGCCGAGTTCTGCCGCTTCCCTGATCGTATCGCGGGGGAATATGTGCTTCTCGTCCCACTCCGCCGCGAACGGCGTGATGCGGTCGGCGGTGAAGCGGCGCGCCAGTTCCTGGATCTCGCGCTGTTCGTCGGTGAGGTCGAATTGGGTCATCTACGCTTCCATGTGTAAGCCCCTCCCGCAGGCGGGAGGGGTTTGGGGAGGGCAGGGAGTCTCACCGAGACCATCGCTCGTGGCCTTCCCTCCCCCATCCCTCCCGTAAACGGGAGGGGCGTGCCTAGGTTCAGGCCATCGTCGGGATCACGAACGTATTGCTTCCATCCGGCGAGCCATCCGGCCAGCGCTGGGTCACCGTCTTCACCTTGGTCCAGAAGCGGACGCCCTCCATGCCGTGCTGGTTCACATCGCCGAACGCCGAGCGCTTCCAGCCGCCGAACGTATGATACGCCACCGGCACCGGGATCGGCACGTTGATCCCAACCATGCCCACCTCGACCCGCGCAGCGAACTCGCGCGCGGCGTGGCCGTTGCGGGTGAAGATGGCGACGCCGTTGCCATATTGATGCTCGCTGGGCAGGCGCACCGCCGTCTCGAAATCGGGGGCGCGGACGATCTGGAGGACGGGGCCGAAGATTTCCTCCTTGTAGCTCTGCATCTGGGGCGTCACCCGGTCAAACAGCGACGGGCCGATGAAGAAACCTTCTTCATAGCCCTGCAACTGGAAACCGCGCCCGTCGACGACCAACTCGGCACCTTCGTCGACGCCGGTCTGGATCCAGTCTTCCACACGGCGTTTGTGCGCGGCGTTCACGACCGGGCCGTAATGCGCCTGCGCATCGGTCGAGACGCCGACCCGCAAAGCGTCGATCGCCGGGATCAGCTTCTCCCGCAGCGCATCGGCCGTCTTGTCCCCGACCGGCACCACCACGGGCAGCGCCATGCAGCGCTCGCCCGCCGAACCGAAGGCCGCGCCCGACAGGTCGGCGACCACCTGGTCCAGATCGGCGTCGGGCATGACGATGCCGTGGTTCTTGGCACCGCCCATCGCCTGGACGCGCTTGCCCGCCTCGACCCCGCGCCGGTACACATAATGCGCGATGTCGGACGAACCGACGAAGCTGACCGCGCTGATCGCCGGGTGGTCGAGGATGGCGTCGACCATCGCCTTGTCGCCGTGGACGACCTGAAGAATCCCCTCGGGCGCACCCGCTTCGCGCATCAGTTCGGCCAGGCGCACCGGGACGGAAGGGTCGCGTTCGGACGGCTTCAGGATGAAGGCGTTGCCGCAGGCGATGGCGACGCCGAACATCCACATCGGGATCATCGCGGGGAAGTTGAACGGCGTGATACCCGCCCCGATGCCCAGCGGCATCCGCATCGAATAGACGTCGATGCCCGGTCCCGCCCCTTGCGTATATTCGCCCTTCAGCGCGTGCGGGATGCCGCAGGCGAACTCGATCACCTCCAGCCCGCGCTGGATGTCGCCCTTCGCGTCGGCGATGACCTTGCCATGCTCGGAAGAGAGCAGATGCGCCAGCGCGTCCATATTCTGCTCGACCAGTTCCTTGAACCGGAACATCACGCGCGCCCGGCGCTGCGGATTGGTCGCGGCCCAGCCGGGTTGCGCGGCTTGCGCGGCGGCGACGGCGCGTTCCAGCAGCGCGGCATCGCCCAGCATCACACGGGCCTGAACCTGGCCGCTATTCGGGTCGAAGACGTCCCCCTGGCGGGTCGAGGCAGCGTCGGTCGCGGTCTGTCCGCCAGCAACCATATGGTCGATCACGCGCATAAACTCTCCTGTTTCGGGTCTGGTGCCCGACTCTCTGGCTTGTAATTATATTGCTCGGGCGTGAAATCCAAGTCGGGTCGACCAAAAAGGCGGCGAGGCCGTTTCCGCGTGCGTCAGGCCGCCGGACAGAGCCGCCATGCCGCCCCCGCCGCGATCAGCGCGCCTGCCACCGCCGCCGCCAGCGCGGTCAACCCCCAGAGCGGAAAGGCCAGCGCCCCCAGCCCCGCACCGACCAGAAATCCACTCCAGAGCAGCAGATAGGGCAGCCAGCCCCAACGCGCGCGCCCCGCGACGCTGTGCGCCAGATGCTGTCCGATCTTGACCAATGTGCCGGTCATATAGGTGACGCCGATGCTCACCTCGCCATCGCGCTCGAAGGTGGCGTTGGTCGCACCCATCACCAGCGCCATGGCGGGGGCCGCCCGGCCGCCCAGCACCACGACGCCGCCCAACAGCAGGGCGACCAGCACCAGCACCGCGACCTGCCCGACCCGCGGCAATGCCAGCCGGACCAGCGTGCCGACCAGCACGCCCGCGACGAACAGCGCCAGCAGCATCGCCAATATCGCGACCCCGCCCGACATAGGACCTTGCGGCGCGATCAGCCGGACTGCCAGCATCGTGCCATTGCCGCTCATGAAGGAGACGAAATAGCCGCCAAGCTGCTGAAATCCGATCGCATCGACATAACCGGCCAACAAGGCCAGCCAGATGGCCAGCGGCCAGGATCGGCGATCGGATCGGATCATGGCGGGCAGCTATATCGCGGCGGATGCGGCGCGACCAAAGGATATTACGATGCGCGAAGGGATCGGATCGCGAACAGGCGCGTTGGCGCGGTTCCGAATTGGGGGAGTTGGCATGGCGGGCGCGCTCGTGGAGATCTGGTTGACCGTGTCGTCGCTGTCTTCGCTTGTCATCATCATGATCGCGCTGGGTCACAGCGACATGCGTCGCGAAAAGCGCCTGCGCCCCCGGACGATTTCACGTCGTCGCGCGCGTCACACCCTTCCCTGACGCACGCGACGCCACTCGATCAGAACATGTGAAGCAGCCGGTCGAGCAGGCCGGGCTTGCGCGTACGCATCGCCAGATAGCGCGCACGATCCTCGGCCGCACGACGATAGAGCGCATCCAGACGCTGCTCTCGCGGCATGTCGGAAATCCGTGGCGGCGGCATGTGACTGGCCATTTTACACCCTCCCTTATGTCGAGCCGTTGGATTTCAACGACGAACCGTGACTTTTGTTCCGGACAGGTGACAGGGCGGTCATATCAACAAGCCTCCCCCCAAGATATTGGAATCGGGTCGTTCGGGCAATTTTCGCAGGTTTTCGAACCGTCCGGCGGCGTGCAATCATGAACGTCTCGTAAGGAACCCGTAAGGGGTGCGTCAGGGATTTGCCCCTATCGGCCGGGCTAATATCCGCCTTCTTGCGCCGAAAGACACCGATGCACGTCAATCCCGCCGACGCAACGCTACCCGAAACCCGCCGCCTGTCCTCCGCACAGCAATGGCGCTGGGTCGGCATCGCCGCCGCCGTGCTGATCGGGGCGCTGGTCCTGTTCACGGTCATCGGCAAGCTGACGCACAAGGAAGAAACGCCCCCCGCCCCGCCGCCGCCGGGCACGCTGCGCCTGTCGAAGGACCAGCTGGCCGCGATGCCGACGATGCGCGTCGGACTGGGCGCGTCGGGCGACCAGACCATGGCGACCGGCGCGATCACCGTCGATGCGACCCGCTCGACCCCGGTGCTGATGCCCTATGCGGGGCAGGTGGTGCGCGTGCTGGCCGATGCGGGCCAGACGGTGCGCCAGGGCCAGCCACTGCTCCTCATCAAGACCAGCGATTTCGTCGATGCCCGCTCGGGCCTCTTCTCGGCGCGCGCGGCTTACCAGAACGCGCAGGCGCAGCTGGTCGCCGCGCAGCGCAACGCCGACCGCCAGCAGCAAATCTATGAGACCGCCGGTGGCGCGCTGAAGGATTATCAGCAGGCCAAGGCCGACCTCGCCGCCGCGCAGGCGACCGCGCGCACCGCCGCCGCCTCGCTGGGCGCGGCGCGCGACAAGCTGGCGATCCTGGGCAAGTCGCAGGGCGAGATCAACCGGCTGGAGAATGTCGGCGAAGTCTCCGGCATCCACGACATCACCACGCTGCACGCACCGATCAGCGGCGTCGTCGCCTCGCGCGATGTCGCGCCGGGGCAATATGTGTCGCAGGGCGGCGACAAGCCGGTGATGACCATCACCGATCCGTCGCGCGTATGGCTGGTCGCGCAGGTGGCCGAGAGCGATGCCGAGAATGTCCGCGTCGGCGATCCCGTCGAGGTGACGACCCCCGCGCTGCCGGGCCGCGTCTTCCACGCGACGATCGATCTGGTCGGCGCCGCGCTCGACCCGCAGACGCACCGCCTGCCGGTCCGCGCCTCGATCCCCAACCCCGACAAGGCGCTGAAGCCCCAGATGTTCGCCAGCTTCGCGATCAAGCATCTGAACGCGGGCGAAGCGATCCGCGTCCCCGCCGCCGCCGTCATCCATGAAGGCGACACCGCGCGCGTCTGGATCATGCGGCCCGACGGCCTGCTGGTCGCGCGCGACGTGACGACGGGCGACTCCGCCAATGGCCTGGTCACCATCACCCAGGGCCTGAAGCCCGGCGAGAAGATCGTCACCTCTGGCGCGCTGTTCGTGAACGAAGCGGGGATCGGCGAATAATGAACCGCATCGTCGACTTTGCGCTGCGTCAGCGACTGCTGATCGTCGGCCTGTTCTTCGCGATGATCGTCGCTGGCGTCATCGGCTTCATCAACCTCAACATCGAAGCCTATCCCGACCCGGTCCCGCCGATGGTCGAGGTCATCACCCAGACGCAAGGGTTGTCGGCCGAGGAGATGGAGCGCAACGTCACCATCCCGATCGAGGTCCAGATGGCGGGCATCCCGCACCTGACCGCGATCCGCGCGATTAGCCTGTTCGGTCTGTCCGACATCAAGATCCAGTTCACCTACGATTACACCAACGAGCAAGCGCGCCAGCAGGTCATCAACCGCCTGTCGCAGCTGCCGCCGCTGGCCGGTGGCGCGCAGCCGACGCTGTCGCCGACCTCGCCGGTGGGCGAGATCTATCGCTACCGCATCGCCGCGCCCAAGGGCTATTCGGTGATGGACCTGAAGACGCTGCAGGACTGGGTGCTGCAACGCCGGTTCAAGCGGATTCCGGGCGTCATCGACGTGACCGGCTGGGGCGGCAAGCTGCGCGCCTATGACGTGGTGATCGACCAGAACCGCCTCAACGCGCATGGCGTGACGGTCGCGCAGGTGCTGGCGGCGCTGTCCAAGAGCGACGGCAATGTCGGCGGCCAGACGATCAACTTCGGCGAACAGGCCGCGATCGTGCGCGGCATCGGCCTGATCCAGTCGCCCGACGCGATCCAGAACGTTCTGGTCGGCCAGGCGGGCGGCGCGCCCGTGCTCATCAAGGACGTGGCGACCGTGAAGGTCGGCAACGCGCCGCGCATGGGCATTGCCGGATACAACAATGACGACGACATCGTGCAGGGCATCGTCCTGATGCAGCGCGGCGCCCAGTCGATGCCGACGATCAAGGCCGTGCAGGCCGAGGTCGCCAACATCAACGACAGCGGCGTGCTGCCCCCCGGCGTGCATCTGGAGCGGATCTATGACCGTTCCGACCTCATCAAACTGACCATCCATACCGTCATGGAAAACATGGTGGTGGGCATCCTGCTGATCTTCGCGTTGCAGTGGCTGTTCCTCGGCAATCTGCGCTCGGCGATCATCGTGGCGGCGACCATCCCCTTCGCACTGGCCTTCGCGATCCTGATCCTGGTATTGCAGGGGGAGAGTGCAAACCTGCTGTCGGTGGGTGCGCTCGACTTCGGCCTGGTCGTCGATGCCTGCGTCATCATGGTGGAGAATATCTTCCGCCATATGGTCGAACGCTCCGCCGCCGTCGAAAATGGCCAGGGCCGCTACACCATGGCGAGCCGCTTCGGCGCGGTGCTGGGCGCATCCTCGGAGGTGAGCCGCGGCATCTTCTTCGCCGCCGCGATCATCATCGCCAGCTTCCTGCCGCTGTTCACCCTGACCGGGGTCGAAGGCCACATCTTCGGCCCGATGGCCAAGACCTATGCCTATGCGATCAGCGGCGGCCTGCTGGCGACCTTTACCGTAGCACCCGTGCTCTCGACGCTGCTGCTGCCGGACAAGCTGGCCGAGACCGAAACCTTCATCGTCGGCAAGCTGCGTCGCGTCTATGAACCCGCCGCGTCCTTCGCGCTGCGCAACAAGGTCGTGACGATCGGCGGCGCGGTGCTGATGATGGGTCTGGCGGTCGTCGGCGTGCGCTCGCTGGGTATCGAGTTCCTGCCGCACCTCGAAGAAGGCAATATGTACATCCGCGCCACCCTCCCCTCCTCGATCAGTCTCGAGGCGGGCGAGAAGGTGACCAATGAGGTGCGCAAGATCATCGCCTCCTACCCGGAGACCACGGCGGTCCTGTCCGCCCATGGCCGCCCGGATGACGGCACCGATGCGACCGGCTTCTTCAACGTCGAGTTCTTCGTGCCGCTCAAGCCCTTCGACACCTGGCCGAGCGGCATGACCAAGGAGAAGCTGATCGACGAGCTGTCGACCCGCCTCGCCAAGAAATATCCCGGCGTCGACTTTTCCTTCTCGCAGATTATCGAGGATAATGTCGAAGAGGCCGCGTCGGGCGTGAAGGGCGCCAATTCGATCAAGCTGTTCGGCCCCGATCTGGTCACGCTGGAAAAGCTGGCCAACCAGATCAAGGCGCAGATGGCCAAGGTGAAGGGCATCGAGGATCTCGGCGTGTTCGAGATTCTGGGCCAGCCGACCGTACGGATCGACGTCGATCGTGCCAAGGCCGCCCGCTATGGCCTGACGCCCGACGACATCAACCAGACGGTGGCCGCCGCCATCGGTGGCCAGTCCTCGGCCGACCTGTACGAACCCGGCACCGACCGCCACTTCCCGATCATCGTGCGGTTGCAGCCGACCCAGCGCGACTCGCTGGAATCGGTGCGCAACATCACGATCGGCGCGCCGTCGCCCGACGGCAACGGGACCATACAGGTCCCGCTATCTGAGGTGGCGAACGTCAAGCTGACCAGCGGTGCGTCGTTCATCTATCGCGAGCATCAGGAGCGTTACGTCCCGATCAAATTCTCGGTCCGTGGCCGCGATCTGGGCGGCGCGGTCGAGGAGGCACGCGCGCGGATCAACCAGAATGTCCACCTGCCGCCGGGCTATCATCTGGAATGGGCGGGCGAGCTGGATAACCTGAAGAACGCGATCGCCCGGCTGGAGATCGTGGTCCCGATCAGCCTCGTCCTCATCCTGCTGCTGCTCTATGCCAATTTCGGATCGATGCGCGACAGCCTGCTCGCCTTCTCCGCGATCCCGATGGCGATCGTGGGCGGCGTGCTGGCGCTGGCGCTGACCGGCACGGCGTTCAGCATCTCGGCGGCGATCGGCTTCGTGGCCTTGTTCGGCATTGCGGTGATGGACGGCATCCTCGTCGTCACCACCTTCAACAACGCCATCGACGAAGGCGCGCCGCGCGAGAATGCGCTGGCCACCACGGTCAAGAACAGCCTGCGCCCGGTGGTCATGACCTGTCTGGTCGCCGCCATCGGCCTGCTGCCCGCAGCACTCTCGCACGGGATCGGCAGCCAGGTGCAGAAGCCGCTCGCGCTGGTCGTGGTCGGCGGCATGACGCTGGCCCCGGTGCTGATCCTGCTGGTTCTGCCGGTGCTGATCAGCCGCTATTCGACGCGCCTGCCGCTGTCGCAGCGCAAGCAGAAAACCGACCACTTCCACGACGACCAGCCCGAGACGGGAGCCACGGCATGAAGCGTTTCCTGACCCTGCCGCTGCTGGCGTGCGTCTCGGCCAGCATTGCCGGCTGCGCGGTCGGCCCGCACGATCTGGACGCGCATGCCAGCCTGCCGCCCATGGCCCCTGCGCCGGTGATCGCACCCGCGACCGGCCCGGCGCAGACGGTGTCGGCGACCGTCGCGCCCGAATGGTGGCACGCCTTCGGCAATGCCCAGCTCGACGCGCTGGTCGCCGAGGCGCTGGCCCACAATAACGACGTGGGCGTCGCCGAAGCCTCGCTGCGGCAGGCACGCGAGCAGGCACGGGCGACGCGCGGCTCGCTGCTGTTTCCGCAAGGCGGGCTGAACTACAATGTTCAGCGGACCCGCGTGTCGAACGCGCTGTCTCCGGCGGTCGCCGACCAGAACCAGCAGCTCTATACGCTGCACACGGCGCAGGTCAGCGTGTCCTATGACGTCGACGCGTTCGGCGGCAACCGGGCGCAGGTCCGCTCCGCCGTCGCGCGGGCCGAGGTCGAGCGGCATCAGCTCGACGCGGCACGGATGACGGTGGCGGCGAACCTCGTCACCGCGCTGATCGAGCGGGCGAGCCTGGCCGAACAGGTCGCCGCCGCGCAGACCGCCGTGAAGGTCAACCGCGACATCCTGTCCGCGCTCCAACAGCGTCAGCGACTGGGCGCGGTGGGGGCCTCCGATGTGGCAACGCAGCAGGCCGCGCTCGCCACCGCCGAGGGTGCTCTGCCCCCGCTGGTGCGTGCCGAGGCCGCGCAGCGGACCGTCATCGCCACGCTGATCGGCCGTCCCGCAGGCTCGGACCTGCCGCCGCTGCCCGAACTGTCGCAGCTGACCCTGCCGACCGAACTGCCCGCGATCGTCCCGTCCGAGCTGGTCCATCGCCGCCCCGACGTGCTGGCCGCCGCAGCGCAGTTGCAGGGTGCCGGAGCCGATGTCGGCGCCGCTATCGCCGCGCGCCTGCCCAGCATCCAGCTGTCCGCCAATGCGGGGGGCTCGGCGCAGAATTTCGGCGACATGTTCAAGAGCGGCAACCCCTTCTGGGCGCTGCTCGGCGGGATTACCCAGCCGCTGTTCCACGCCAACGCCCTGCGTCACCAGCAAAAGGCGGCAGAAGCGGCTTTGGACGGGGCCAAAGCGCAATATCGCCAGGCCGTCCTTCAGGCGTTCGGCAACGTCGCGGACTCGCTGACCGGTCTGTCCACCGACGCCCAGGCGCTCGACGCGGCGCAGCGGGCGAGCAACGCCGCGGGCCAGGCGCTGACCTTCGCACGGCGACAGCTGGCGCTGGGTGATGTGGGGACGTTGCAGCTGCTGAACGCCACCGCCACGGACGCGCAGGCGCGGTCGCAGTTGATCCAGGCCAAGGCAGCCCGGATGACCGACACGGTCGCACTGTTCCAGGCGGCGGGCGGGCCGGTTACGGGGTCTTGATATGAAGGGGGTGGGGCAACTCGTCCCCTACAGCCGTTCAGCCTGAGCGAAGTCGAAGGCCACGTCTTATTCCTCCCCGGCACGGGGAGGGGGACCATCCGAAGGATGGTGGAGGGGGTTATCCGCCAAGTACCACCTGTGAGGAAGCCCCCCTCCGTCAGGCCTGCGGCCTGCCACCTCCCCGGCACGGGGAGGATCATCAGAAAAGGGGAGAGCCTCAGCCCTCCCCCCAATCAGAACAACCGGGTAAGCAGGTAGAACCCTGCCCCCATCACGGCGGAGGCCGGGATGGTGATGATCCAGGCGATCACCACATTGCCTGCCACGCCCCAGCGCACCGCCGAGGCGCGCCGCGCGACGCCCGCGCCGATGATCGAGCCGGTGATGGTATGCGTCGTCGACACCGGGATACCCAGGGCCGAGGCACAGAAGATCACGATCGAGCCAGCGGTCGAGGCGCTGAACCCCTGGTGCTGCGACAGCTTGGTGATGCGGCTGCCCATCGTCTCGATGATCTTCCAGCCGCCGGTCATCGTGCCCAGCGCCATGGCGACATAGCAGGAAATGGCGACCCAGTGCGGCACCTCGAACGGGCCGGTCAGGCGGCCGGTCGAATAGAGGAGGACGGTAATGATGCCCATCGTCTTCTGCGCATCGTTCAGCCCGTGGCTGAGCGAATAGGCCGCCGACGAGACGAGGTGCAGCGCACGGAAGCTGCGCTCCGCCTGCCCCGCCGTCGACCGACGCAGTGCCCAGCTGCTCAGCAGCATGACCAGCATCGCCAGCATCATGCCGAGCAGCGGCGACAGCACGATGGCGAGCAGCGTCTTGTTCAACCCCGCCCACTGGACCGCGCCCATGCCCGCATGGGCGACACCGGCACCGACCAGCCCGCCGACCAGCGCATGGCTGCTCGACGACGGAATGCCGCGCAGCCAGGTGATGACGTTCCACGCCATCGCCCCACCCAGCGCGCCGAAGATGACGGCGGGCGTCACCACGTCCTGGGCGATCAGGCCCTTGCCGACCGTCTCCGCCACCTTGTGCAGGCTGGGGAAGGCGACGGTCAGGAAATAGGCCGCGAAGTTGAAGAAGGCCGCGAACACCACCGCCGCGACCGGTGACAGCAGCCGGGTCGCGACCACCGTGGCGATCGAGTTGGCCGCGTCATGCAGGCCGTTGAGATAATCGAACGCCAGCGCGACCAGGATCAGGCCGGCCAGCAACGGAAAGGCGAGTTCATGCATTGCCGCCGCCTCAGGCGTGATCGATGACGATGCCGTCGATCTCGTCGGCGACATCCTCGAACGCGTCGAGGATGCGCTCCAGATGCTTGTAGACTTCCTTTTCGATGACGAAGCGCAGCGTGTCGCGCTCGCCGCATTCGTCCAGCGTGCGCTTCAGGCCTGCCGCATGGATCTCGTCGGCACGCCCTTCCAGCCGGACCAGCTCCTCGGTCAGCGCGTGGAGGCGGTCGCCGTTGCGCGCGACGTCGCGCATCAGCGGCATCGCCTCGACGGTCAGCCGGGCCGCCTCGACCGCGACCGCCGCCATCTCGCGCATCTCGGGCGCGAAGTTGGTCAGCCGGTACAGGCCGATCGCGGTGGCCGCCGCGTTCATTTCGTCGATCGTATCGTCCAGCGAGCCGATCAGCGAGGTGATCGAGGCGCGGTCGAACGGCGTCAGGAAGGTCGAGCGGACCGAGGTCAGCACCTGTCGCGTGATCTCGTCGGCGTCATGCTCGCGCGCGGCGACGACGGCGATCTCGTCGGCGGTGTGACCCTGGCTGTCGAACAGCCGAACGGTGGCCTCGGCCCCCGCAAGGATGGTGGCGGCTTGCGCCTCGAACAGCTCGAAGAAATTTCCCGTCTTCGGCAGGAGGCGTTGGAACCAGGCGAACATCAGTCGGTAAACCCCGATAGTGATCCGATAACGTACACGTCTTCAGGCCGTGACCGATCGGGCCACGACGAAACGCCGGACCGTCAAAGGGTCAAGAACCGAGGATGGCACGAACGCCGCCCCCCTGACCAGACGCAGGCCCCCCGTCAAGCAAAACCGGGTTACAACTCTGTGACAACAGGGTCCAGAGCGGCCGCGCCAAGGCGGTTGAGCCATGGCCACGACCGATTGCAAATTCATCGGCCATTGTGGTTTTTCCGCATCACCTCTGTCACGCGAGCGCCATAATGCGCCTCTAACGGCCCGCCCTACCGGGAGAATCTAACCAGTCGGGCGGCGTGAACCGCCCGCCGGAGCGTGGGGACTATATGAAATCGGTTATCAAGACCGCGGCGCTGCTGGGCGCTGCGTGGGGAACGCTGGCGACCGCGCCTGCGATGGCACAGACGGCCGCCGATCAGGGCAACGCCCAGAATGGGGCCACCACCGCCGCGACCGACGAGCAGCAGGGTCTGGGCGACGTCGTCGTCACCGCCGAGCGCCGTTCGGAAAGCCTGAACCGCGTGCCGGTGTCGGTCGGCGTGGTCAGCGGGTCGAACCTGCGCACCTTCCAGCAGGGCGGTGAGGACATCCTGGCGCTGTCGGGCCGCGTGCCCGGCCTGTATGCCGAGACGACCACCGGCCGCATCTTCCCGCGCTTCTACATTCGCGGCCTCGGCAATATCGACTTCTATCTGGGCGCGTCGCAGCCCGTGTCGATCATCCAGGACGACGTGGTCCTGGAGCATGTCGTGCTGAAGTCGAACCCGATCTTCGACGTCGACCAGGTCGAAGTGCTGCGCGGGCCGCAGGGTTCGCTGTTCGGTCGCAACACGACCGCGGGCATCATCAAGTTCGACACGATCAAGCCGACGCAGAGCTTCCAGAGCCGCGCCACCGCCTCGATCGGCAGCTACAACACGATCAGCATGGACGCCGGTGTCGGCGGCCCCCTGATCCGCGACGTGCTGGCCTTCCGCCTGTCGGCGCTGGTCCAGCATCGCGACAACTGGGTCGACAACACCTATGCGGGCACCAGCCTGGACGGCACGCTGACCCCGAAGAACAATGCCATGGGCGGCTTCACCGAGCGCGACGTCCGCCTCCAGCTGCTGCTGACGCCGACCGACACGCTGTCGTTCAACCTGTCGGGCCATGCGCGCTGGTATGACGGCACCTCGACGCTGTTCCATCGGGCTGCCCTGAAGAAGGGTTCGCGCGACGTGTCGGCCGAACCGCGCGACCGTGTCGCCTATGACGAGGGTCAGAACAACCCGCAGTCCTACGACACGCAAGGCACCTCGCTGCGCGCCGCCTGGGACATGGGTGGGGCTGAGCTGACATCGATCACCGCCTATGAGACCACGGCGGGCTTCAGCAAGGGCGACACCGACGGTGGCGCGGCCGCGAACTTCCCTGTGGGCGGCCAGCCCAACGGCTATGGCCTGAGCCTGGGCCAGGTGCGGGGTCTCGACCAGTGGACGCAGGAAGTCCGCCTGGCCTCGACCGGCACCGGCGCGTTCAAGTGGCAGGTCGGCGGCATCTATTTCGACAGCCGCGACGTCACCGACTTCTATCAGCGCCGCTTTTTCCTGCTGCCCGCCTACAACCCGGCCGCGCCCGGCAATCCGAACACCAACAACCCGGACAACTGGGTCCGCCTGCACAACGTCAACACCTCATGGGGCGTGTTCGGGCAGGTCAGCTATCAGGCGACCGACCGCCTGACCCTGACCGCCGGTGGCCGGATCAGCGAGGACACCAAGCGCACCCAGCTGCTGAAGGCACCGGGCCGTCCCGACGGTGGTGTACGCTATACCGGTCGTCGCGACGTGCGCCTGTCGGACACCCAGCCCAGCTGGGACCTGTCGGCCATGTATGAGGTCAATCCGAACCTGAACGTCTATGTCCGCGCGGCACAGGGCTTCCGTGGCCCGACCATCCAGGGGCGTTCGGCGGTGTTCAACTCGGACTTCTCGACTGCCGGTTCGGAAACGAACCTGTCGTTCGAGACCGGCTTCAAGTCGAAGCTGTTCGACAACACGCTGCGCCTGAACGCGGCGGCCTTTGCCTATCGCGTCAAGAACATCCAGCTGAACGGCAACGACTCGGACGGCAACGGCGTACTGCTCAATGCCGACAAGGCGGTGGCGTACGGCCTGGAAGCCGATGCCCAGTGGCTGCCGGTGCGCAACCTGGCGCTGTCGGCGGGCGTCAGCCTGCTGCACTCGGAGATCCGCGACCGCAACGTCAGCGTCCAGACCTGCGGCCTGAACGGCGTGATGGTCTGCACCGTGCTGAACGGCCCGGTGACGACCCGCACGATCTTCGGCTCGAAGGCGTTCTTCGTGCCGATCAACGGCAACCCGCTGCCCAACGCGCCGGAATATAACGTCAACCTGGCGGCCAAGTACGACATGCCGCTGGCCGATGGCGGCAAGGCGTTCATCTCGACCGACTGGAACCTGCAGGGCTATACCAACTTCGTCCTGTACCGGACCAAGGAGTTCACCTCGAACGGCAATTTCGAGGGCGGCCTGAGCATCGGCTATGCCGCGCCGAACGACGACTGGAGCCTGTCGGTCTTTGCCCGCAACATCACGAACGAGAAGAACCTCAAGGGCGTGATCGAGAACTATATGGCGGCCGTGTTCAACGAACCGCGCATCATCGGCGTGTCGTTCACCGGCAAGTATCGCTGATCGGCTCGACCGCGTGACGGAAAGGCCCGCCCCTCAGGCCGAGGGGCGGGCCTTTTGTTATCCCCCGTCCGTTCAGCCTGAGCGACGTCGAAGGCCATGGGCAGACATTGGCCAAGCCGCCCGGTTAACCCGTGCGCTTCGACTACGCTCAGCGCGAACGGACGGGGTGGGGTCGATCCCACCCCCGTTCAGCCTGAGCGTAGTCGAAGGCCACGCCCTACCCCCGCCGCAAAATCCGCAATCGCCCGGCCGTCACCGGCTTTGCCCTCGCCCGCGCATGGCGCTCGGCATGGGCGAGCAGCATGTCCAGATCCTCGCGCGCGATGTCGAAGCTCTCATGCATGTCCGCCAGCGCGGCATCGACATCCTCGGCCCGGATGCGCGAGGCGTCGCCGACCGGCGGAGCCAGCGCGGGCTCGTGCGGATAGCTGCGCCCCGTCGCCCGGTGGAAGAACATGCCCAGCGCCACCAGCGCGATCGAGTTGATCGCGACCGGCGCAAAGGCGAAGGAAAAGCCCGCCGCATGGATCCCCTGGCTGCCGATCACCGCTGTCAGCGCCGCCGCGCCGCCCGGTGGATGCAGGCAGCGCGCCAATGACATGACCAGGATCGCCCCCCCGACCGCGCACCCGGCCGCCAGGGGTAGCGACGGGATCGCCTGGAACATCGCTACCCCGACCAGCGTCGACAGGACATTGCCGCCGACCACCGACCAGGGCTGGGCCAGCGGGCTGGCGGGCACGGCGAAGACCAGCACCGCTGAGGCCCCGAGCGGTGCGACGATGATCGGCAGGTCGGGACCGAACATGGGCAGGCCGCCGCACACGATGATGGTCAGCGCGATGCCGATGACCGCCCCGGCACAGGCGAGCAGACGGCCGGACAGCGTGGCTCCGGCGAGCAGGGGTTGGAAGAAGCGCATGGTGGCCTATGGGGTTTGGCGTTGGATAAGCCCCTCCTCCCGGCAGGGGAGTTTCAGGTCGGTCATGCCCCCGGCATGACCTAAACGATGCGGGGCATCGTTTACCTGAAACTGGTTTGGGGTGGGGGCTGCGCCGCAAGCGACGGTTTCGGTGAGACACCTTGCCCTCCCCCGGCCCCCTCCCGCCTGCGGGAGGGGGTGCGTTTTCTGGCAGGGTTTTGCCCCCTCGATCCTCGGCCAGGAACACCACGCCCGGAATGGCGATGCTGCGGCCGGACGAGGTAAGGCGACCGTCAGGGGCGACGCGGAACGCCACGACCGTCCCCGATCGCTCGTTCGCCACCAGCATCTCCCCCCGCCCCTCGCGCAGCAGGAAGAAGCGCGGCCAGTCGCCGCCGGTCGGGACATGCTGCACCACCCGGGGCTCGCCCCTGGCATCGAGCGCGAAGACCGTGATGCTGTTCGCGCCGCGATTGGAGACATAGAGCGTCCGCCCCGCCCGATCGATCGCGATATGCGCGGCATAGGACGGCCCCGTCGTCCCCTCGGGGAGCAGCGCGTGTTCGCCCGCATCACGAAAACGCCCATCGGGCAGCGCATCGAGGACGAACAGCTTCGGCGTCAGTTCGCAGGCGAGATAGGCGCGCGGCAGGGTCGGGTGGCGGACCATGTGGCGCGGCCCCGCCCCCGCCGGAGCGGACCAGGCCAGCACCGGCTCGGCGAGCGTGCGCGCCACCGGATCGAAGCGATAGGCGAAGATCGCATCCGCCCCCAGATCGACCGCATGGAGCCAGCGCCGGTCGGGGCTGAACCCCACCCAATGCGCGTGCGGCCCGGCCTGACGCTCAGTGTTGGGGCCGTGACCGCGATGCTGGAACAGTTGCGCCGCGCCGGTCGCGCCCGTGCGCCGATCCAGCCGATAGAAGGCGACCGAACCGCTGGAATAATTGGCGACGGCCAGACAGGCCGATGCATGGTCGATCGCGACATGACATGGGTCCGCCCCGCCGGTCGAGGCACCGCCCCGCGCGGTCCAGTCCGGGGCATAGCCGGTCACGCGCCCCTCGGCCTGTTCGCGCAGCAGATAGACGGTGCCGTTCGGACCGCCACCCACACCGTAGGAAGCATTGATGATTCCCGGCACCGGCCGGCCTACGCGCCCGTCGACGATGGGATACACACCCTTGCCACCCTCATTGGCATAAGTGCCCGCGATCAGTCGGTCCCGCGCCGACACGCGCGCGAACAGCGGCTCGCCCGCGACGCCCAGTCCCGTGGCCACGATCGCGCCCGCTATCACCTCACGCCGTGTCGTCGTCATGCCGCCTCTCCGTTCGGCGGCCTTCAAACGCCAAAGGGGGCAGGAAGGCAATCGCCTTCCCGCCCCCCGGCGCCTGCGATGCGATCAGCCGATCAGATCGCGACCACGCCGCCGTCATTCTTGGTGATGACGATGGTGGCCGAGCGCGGACGGATCGTCGCCGAGGCCGAACCGCCCTGGCTGTCCGGCCAGTTGCTGGTCGGGGCCGCCGGGCTGCTGGCGTCCTCGCCCGGATGCTGGATGTTGACGAACACCGACGTGCCGTCCGGCGTCGAGTGGATGCCGGTGATCTCGCACTGCTTCGGACCGACCAGGAAGCGCTTCAGCGTCACGCCCGGCGCCTTGCCGATGCGGGTGGTGACGGTCGCGCTCGCCCCGCCCGCGCTGCTCGTCACCGGGCGGGTGCCGCCATCGCCGACCCGGCCCGGGATCGCGGCCAGCATCATGCAGTTGGTGACGTCGGTGAAGGCGCCGTCATCGGTCTGGATCCACATCACCGGCGTCTGCTGCCCTGCGACATTGCTCGGCAGGCTGAACCACAGGCCATCGGGCGACGAGAAGTCGTTGGTCGCATCCAGGCCCGACAGGTTGATGTTGGTCGGGTCCAGGTCCGCCCCCGCCCCGAAGGCATAGACGTCCCAGGTGAAGCTGGTCGCCTCGGTCGTGTCGTTCGTCTCGCGGATACGGATGATGTGGCCGTTGCGGTTGCCGACCGAGGTCGATGGCGCATCGACATAGGCGCGCGGGTTGGCCGCATCGACGCCGGTCAGGCTGCCCGAGGCGACCGGGCGGCGCGAGGCGTTGTTGGTCAGCGTGCAATACATCTCGCCGGTCGCCGGGTTGACGGCGGTCCATTCCGGCCGGTCCATCTTCGTCGCGCCCAGCACGTCGCCCGCCAGACGGGTGTTGATCAGGACATCGGCCTGGTCGGCGAAGGGATAGATGCTGTTCGACGAATTCAGCCCGTTCTGCCCGAAGACCAGCGGCATCCACAGGCCGGTGCCGTCCGCATTGAACCTGGCGACATAGAGCGTGCCATTGTCCAGATACTTGTCGCCCACCGCCAGACGATCGCTGGCGCTGGCGTCCGAGGCATTCCACGGCGTCGCCGAGACGAACTTGTAGATATATTCGTTCTGCGCATCGTCGCCCATGTAGAAGGCGGGGCGGACCCCGGCGATCATCCGGCCGCTCTGGCAGCCTTCATGGTTCATGCGGCCGAGCGCGGTGCGCTTGCGCGGGGTCGAGTTCGGGTTGAACGGATCGATCTCGACCACCCAGCCGAACTGGAACGGCTCGTGCCGGAAGTCGGCGGTGCCATCGGCGGCCAGCGCGGCGTTCGCGGTCGCGTTCCAGCGGCGGAAGATCGTGCTCGACGCGTCCGACGGCGTGACCGTGGTCCAGCCATAATTGCCCGAGCGCCCCTCGCTGATGCCATAGCGCGCCAGCGAGACGTTCTGCCGGGCCGTGGTCGCGGTCCGCACCGCCGCGTCACCGGCGGTCCGGCGGAAATAACCCGCCCAATTCTCTTCGTTGGTCAGGTACGTGTTCCACGCCATCGTGCCGTTGGCGCAGTTGTTGATCGTGCCGCGGCCCATGGTGCCGTTGGTCGAATAGGCGGTCTTCAGCCAGGCATTGCCCTTCACCGGGCCGCTGAACGCCATCGGGGTATTGGGCGTGATGCGGCGGTTCAGCGACGAGCTCTGGACATAGGTCCAGGCGCCGTTCGTGCGGGCGACCTCGACCACCGAGACGCCGTGGCACTCGATCTCCTTGATCGCTTCCGCCTCGGGACGCGGGGCGGGCGTCGGGCCGTTGGCATGGAGATAAAGCTGGGTGATGTTCTCGTGGTTGAGGACCAGAAGCCCCCGCGTGCTGCTGTTCGGGTCCGGATTGGCGCCCGACGAGGACAGGCCGAAATAGCTCATCCCGTCATGATGGTCGCCCGCGCGCTGCGCGAAATTGGTGTCGGTGCCGTTATTGCCAAATGCCGGGACGGCGCTGCTGATCGGATCGCCCAGGCGATAGAGCACGGTCACGCTATAGCCCGAGGGCACCGTCACCACATCGGCCAGGCTGTGCGGCACGGCGGTGAAGTCGAGCGTGATCGGCGTCACGGTGACCGTCACCGTGTTGTTGGTGACCAGACCGTCGCGGCTGGTGATCTCCAGCTTGAACGCCAGCTGCGTCGCGGTCGCCACGGCGGGTGCGCGGAACGAGGCGACCAGCTGGTTGGCGCCCGTCAGCGTGACCGACGGACCCCCCGTCTGGCTCCAGTTCACATTGGCGACCTGGCCGCTGCCGACCGTGCCGGTCAGCGTGACGGGGCGGCCCGCCGCGACGCTGGCGGTGCTGCCCGCCGCGGTGGCGGTGACCGCCTGCGGGTTCTCGTCGTCGCAACCGGCCAGCAGCGCCCCGCCGAACAGCGCGGTGGTCATCGCCGATACGCCGTGGCGCAGCGTCTGGCGGCGCGACAGGCGGGTGGCGATCAGGTCGCTCATATGCGCATTCGCAGAGCGGTTGGTGTCGATGTCGCCATCATCATAGGCGACCATGGTGTTGATATCCGACATGGAATTTCCCCCGATACCGCGCGGGAAGCGTTGCGGTAGACAGGGGGGCTTTGCCGCCCGACCAAGTCATCCACGCTTCATTTCCGCGTCATGTCGGTGACCGATGCGTGACTGGGACATGACAAGATCGTCATGCGATGGGATCGCTTGACTCCCCGGCGTGATCCCCGTAAGGGCAGCCCCGCATCCGGATGGGCTTGCCCGTTCGGATTCCGTCCAAGACAGCAGGTGCCGGGGAATATGCCCTGGCTTAATCTCCTGCCGAGACGGGGAAAAGGATTTTGCCGGTCGTACCACTCGCTGGTCCCGCCCGGTCTGCCCCGCGTTTCTCACGCGTCGGTTGCCCATTCCCCATCGCTGGACACCCCGAGGGGTGGTTTCATCCCCCGGTCAAGCAACCGGGATGGTCGTTCGCGGCCGTTCCAACCATGGAGAATGGCATGGATCGCGATCAAAAGAGCCAGGCCGTCGCCGAACTGAACCGCAACTTCAACGAGGTTGGCGTGGTGGTCATCACCCGCAACCACGGCATGACCGTCGCTCAGTCGACGGCCCTGCGCACGAAGATGCGGGAAGCCGGCGCGACCTACAAGGTCTCGAAGAACCGGCTTGCCAAGATCGCAGCCCAGGGCACCGACTATGCCGGTGTCGCTGACATGCTGACGGGTCCCGTCGGCATTGCCAGCTCGATCGATCCCGTGGCCGCCGCCAAGGTGGCCGTGGACTTCGCCAAGACGACCGACAAGTTCGAGATCGTCGGCGGATCGATGGGTGCGAACGTCCTTGATGTCGCAGGCGTGCAGGCGCTGGCGACTCTGCCCTCGCTGGACGAGCTCCGGGCGAAGATTGTCGGCCTCATCGTGGCACCCGCCACGAAGCTGGCAACCATCACCCAGGCTCCCGCGGCGCAGATCGCCCGCGTCCTCGCGGCTTATGCCGACAAGGACAAGGAAGCCGCCTGATCTTCGGGCGTACACGATTGAACTGACACACTCGGGCCATTTTAGACGGCCCGTATTGGAGATAAGACCATGGCAGACCTGAACGCGCTGGTTGACCAGCTGAGCGAGCTGACCGTCCTCGAGGCCGCTGAGCTCTCGAAGCTGCTCGAAGAAAAGTGGGGCGTCTCGGCCGCCGCGGCTGTTGCCGCGGCTCCTGCTGCTGGCGGCGCTGCCGCTCCGGCCGCTGAAGAGAAGACCGAATTCGACGTGATCCTCACCGGCGACGGTGGCAAGAAGATCAACGTCATCAAGGAAGTCCGTGCGATCACCGGCCTGGGCCTGACCGAAGCCAAGGCGCTGGTCGAAGGCGCTCCGAAGCCCGTCAAGGAAGGCATTGCCAAGGACGAGGCCGAGAAGATCAAGAAGCAGCTCGAAGAAGCCGGCGCGACCGTCGAGCTCAAGTAATCGGACTACGGCTGGGCAACCGGCCGCACCCGTTCGCTTGGCGAGCTAAAGTTAAGGGCGGCCCTTTCGGGGGTCGCCCTTTTCTGTTGGGCGAGCGTCTTCAGGTCGGGACGACGGCCAGCCACCGGATTGACTCCGGCGATCACTATGCCGAGGAGGTAGAGGCCTATCGCTCCGACTGGGGCGCCGCACTCGCCGAATCCTCGGAGCAAGCCTATGGACGGCGGTACGTCGCCTATTGGGAAACCCGCAACCTGCGTATGGTGGCGAACATACGCGAGGTGCTGGGCCGCGCGCCTGGGACGCGGCTGATCGCGATCGTCGGTGCGTCGCACAAACCCTATTACGAGGCCTATCTGAACCAGATGCGCGACGCGACGCTGATTAATATCGCTCCCCTGCTGCGATAGGCACTACCCGGGCTGATCCTGGAGCCGTGCCCAGGGCTGCACCCGCCGCACGTCGAGGCCACAGACGCCACGAAGCCCATGTCGCCGCGCATAGGTCGCCACCCGCCCATCATAGTCCGCCGCCAGCGGATCGCCGAAGTGCCAGTCGGGCGGGTTGAAGGTCGAGAAGCCGTTGATCGTCGGCACCCGCCACAACTCGGCCAGGAACATGCCGTCGACATTGTGCGGATAGAGCTTGTGCAACTCCTCGCTGATATAGAGCGGCTCGGTCACCCGCGACGCGGTGACGTAGAATACGCGACAGTCGCGCGGCGGCCGCGGAATCGCGAACAGGGCGGCGCGCTGCTCGGCGCGGCTGAGCTGGGCGGGCGTCTCGGCGCTCAGATTCTCGGCGACCAACAGCGCGACGATCGCCGCCACCCAGGCCGGACGCTTCTCCCGCAACCGCGCCGCCTGCGCCCTCCAGCCCGCCACGATGATGAGCAGGAACGGCAGGGTCAGCCACAGCTGGTAACGCGACACGGTGCGCAACCCCTTGGCCCCCGGCACCAGTTCGAACACGAGCAGCCAGGGCGAGGCATACCAGAATTGCAGCGTCAGGACCCAGGCGACCATCATGGCCAGGGTGAAGGCGCGCAACGTTACCGGCGCCTCGGCTTGCCCCACCTCTCTCCGCACGACGATCCGCCAGGCCGCAACCAGCAGCAGCGCGACCATCAACAGCGGAAATCCCGCCTCATGCTCGCCGCCCAGCACCCGGCGCGGCAGGTCGGGATCGTCGGGCAGCAGATGATGGACCAGCGCGTGAAGCGGCGTGAACAGCCAGCCCCATATGTAATTGCCCGGCCCCACATTCACCATGTCGATGACCGGCGTGACGAGATAGCCCAGCATGTCCTCCAGCCCCTCGCCTCCCGTCTCGCGCATCTTGGGCAGGTAGACGATCAGGAAGGGCAGGATCAGGACGGCAAAGGCCGCGACGCCGACCGCGATCGTCCCGGCATGGCGGCGAACCAGCGCAAAGGCGGCGGCGGGCCGCGCCTGACCGGTCATCACGCCCCAGCACAGCAGGAACAGGCAGGCCGAGAAGATGGTGAACCAGGCCATGTAATAAGAGGTCATCAGCCACGCCGCCATCAGCGCGGCCAGGCCCACCGCCCGCACCCGCGCCGCGCCATGCCGCCCCACTCCCTCGGCCCGGACGCATGTAATCGCCAGCATCATCGCAAGGGGAAGTAGCGCGACACTCTGCAACTGGGCATGGACCGCCTGCAGATGGATGTTGCTGGCGATCGTCCAGAGCAGCGCGACCAAGACCGCCGCCCCCCGCCCCCAGCACAGGGTGCGCGCCACCAGGGCATAAGCGGCGAAAAAGCCGATCGTCTTGAACGTCAGGATATTGAGCGTGTCGGCATGGAACGGATCGGCGACCAGCCGCCACAGGCTGTAGACGATGCCATAGAGGAAATAGCCGTCATTATAGCCCAGCGTGCCGCCATAAGGGTGGAAGTAGAAGCCGCTGTTCCATGACGACACCCCCGACCAGACGTTGCGCCAATGTTCGAGGATGGTCATCTCGATCAGCGCATCGCCGCGCTCGCCGAATCCCAGATCGAACCCGCTGGCGATCGGCATGCGGAAGAAGATTAGCATCGCCACCAGCCAGGCCGTCAGGACGACGAAAATGTCATTCCAGGCAATCCTGCGGCGACCGTGAATGGGATCTGAAATCATGGCGCTCGCCTATGTCGCCAATACGCCTCTGTCGAGCAGCAATCAGGTCGCCGGATTTGGCTATTTGCGCATTTTTGCAAATAAAAGAATGGGTAAAACAGGAAATCAGCCGAACATTAGGCGCCACATTGCAACATCGAACACCAGAATATCGCTACCTCACTTCGCGTCGCCAATGACTGGACTTCAGCGCACCGACCCTCATCGGGGTGCGACGGCGGTGGATAAGCATTTGATCTACAATGGGAAGACGGATCCTCTGCTACTTTATCCCAATGGCATCGGCGGCCAGGAGGCGTTCGTGATCCTCGCTGCGCTCTCCAGCCATGGCCATCTGGCGGCGATCGATATCGTCCCGATCTGGTCGAGAGGATATTCCCGAAGGATGGAGAGGCGGGTCGGGAACGGCCCGTCTTTGCCGTTGAGGGATGTGGGACTCGGGTGGCAAGGCCATCATGCGAGGATCGTTCGTTCAGCCGATTGCGTTTCCGCTCATTGGAGCATGATGACATAGGATCGAACCGAGCCTAGAGTCGAAAACGATCAACTCTGCTCACCCCTCCCCTTCAGGGGAGGGACCGGGGGTGGGGCGCTTCCGCAAGCGAAACGCCCATGGCGATGCCCCACCCCAACCCCTCCCCTGAAGGGGAGGGGCTAAAACCGTGCAATGCTGATCGCTTTCAACTCTAGCCCCCCTTTAGGGGAGCGGTTGAGGTGGGGCATCGTCACAGGCCCGGCGTTTGCCGAAACGCCTCACCTCCTGCCCCTCCGCTGAAGGGGCGGGGGGAAGCGCGGACGGAGGGGTGTCCCGCTATCGAAAGCTGCCCCCCCTCTGCCAGCGTCGCTGTTCTCCCTCGCCTTGCACTGGGGAATGGGGAGACCGCCATCACCGCTCATAGCAAAACCGCCCCGACCAGGAGCGGTCGAGGCGGCTGCAATGCGTTCGAATCTCGGGCTAATTCCGGCGCCGTCTTACTCCGCCGCCTCGACCACCGCATTGGCGTCCGACTGGCTGTATACCCGGTCGAGATAGTGGTTGGCGATGATGTAATGCGCTCGAACGGCAGCAGGATGGGTCGCCTTCTGGGCCAGTTCGAGTTCGGTTTCGGCACGCTGATAGAAATAGTCTTCGTCAATCTCAGGCGACGTCATTTCAGGTCTCCGGGGTCCCGACGATGCACCAATAACCCGCACATCCCCGGGATCTTCTCCAACATTCGTATATGGTTGGGAGGGCGTTTCGGTTCCTGCGTCCGGCCTTGCGCACCCTCCATTCGGCGCAAAACCGTCGTTTTTTCTGTTACAAATCATGGCCGGGAACCGCGGGCCTGCTTCAGATCAAGGGGCCGCCCTGTTGGCGGTAAAAAGCCGCCGCCCGGTTGCCCGGACGGCGGCCCTTTCATTCCAATCCGTCAGTCGGATCAGTCGTTCAGATACTCACCGGCATCGGCGTCCGTGCCGTGGCCCGAGGGTGCGACCTCGGCCAGCGGATCGTTGCCGGTGCCGCCCGCGTCACGCGCCGAGCGAGCCTGTTCGGCAGCCCGCTCTTCGGCGGCGCTGACCGGTGCGACGATCGCCTCGGCCAGCTTGCGCTGCTGCGCACGGAGCGCCGCGTCGCGGCTGGAGGCCGCCACACGCAGGCGGTTCATGCCAGCGCCGGTGCCCGCCGGGATCAGGCGGCCGACGATGACATTCTCCTTCAGGCCCATCAGCGTGTCCTGCTTGCCTTGGACCGCCGCCTCGGTGAGGACGCGGGTGGTCTCCTGGAACGACGCCGCCGAGATGAAGCTGCGAGTCTGCAGCGACGCCTTGGTGATGCCGAGCAGGACGGGCTTGCCCTGCGCACGCGCCTGGTTGGCGTCGAGCTTTTCGTTGATCGCGTCCATTTCCTCGCGATCGACCTGCTCGCCCTTCAGCAGCGTGGTGTCGCCGCCGTCGGTGATCTCGACCTTTTGCAGCATCTGACGAACGATCGTCTCGATGTGCTTGTCGTTGATCTTCACGCCCTGGAGACGATACACTTCCTGGATTTCGCTGACCAGATATTCGGCCAGCGGCTCCACGCCCATCGTTTCCAGAATGTCGTGCGGATCGGGCGAACCGCCGATCAGGTTGTCGCCACGCTTGACGTAGTCGCCTTCCTGAACATCGATCACCTTCGACTTCGGCACCAGATACTCGACCACATCGCCGCCATCCTCGGGCTGGATGCCGATCTTGCGCTTCGCCTTGTAATCCTTGCCGAACACGACACGGCCCGAGACCTTGGCGATGATCGCCGAGTCCTTGGGAACGCGTGCCTCGAACAGCTCGGCGACGCGCGGCAGACCGCCGGTGATGTCGCGGGTCTTGGCCGACTCGCGGGCGACACGCGCCAGAACGTCACCGCCCTGCACCTGCGCCCCGTCCTCGACCGAGAGCGTCGCACCCGGCGCCAGCATGTAGCGACCGGCCTCGCCCGAATTGTCGTCGAGCAGGGTCATGCGGGGACGCAGATCCTCCTTCGACTTGGTCGAGGCGCGATATTCGGTGACGACACGCTGGGCGATACCCGTGGCTTCGTCGACCTGCTCGGTCAGGGTCTTGCCCTCGATCAGGTCCTGGAACTTCACCGTACCGGGGTTTTCGGTGATCACCGGCATGGTGAACGGGTCCCACTCCGCCATGCGGTCGCCCTTCGACACGATGTGGCCATCGTCGAACAGGACGTACGCACCGTAGGGAATACGGTCGACCGCCAGCTCGCGGCCGTCCATGTCGACGATCGCGATCTCACCCGAACGGCTCAGCACCACGCGACGACCACGCTGATCGGTGATCAGACGCAGGTCGCGGAATTCGACCGTACCATCGGCCGCCGCTTCCAGGTTCGACTGCTCGTTCAGCTGCGCCGCACCACCGATGTGGAAGGTACGCATGGTCAGCTGCGTGCCCGGCTCACCGATCGACTGCGCCGCGATGACGCCGACCGCTTCACCGATGTTTACCGGCGTACCGCGCGCGAGGTCACGGCCATAGCACTTGCCGCAGACACCGATCTTCGACTCGCAGACCAGCGGGCTGCGGATCTTGACCGACTGGGTGTTCGCCGCCTCGATCTTAGCCACCATCGGCTCGTCGAGCAGGACGCCCGATGCGATGATGACTTCGCCGGTCTTGGCGTTGACGATGTCCTCGGCCGTGGTGCGGCCCAGGATACGCTCGCCGAGCGAGGCGATGGTCGAGCCGCCCTGCACGATCGCCTTCATCTCCAGGGCGCGGGTCGTGCCGCAATCCTCTTCGATGATGACGCAGTCCTGGCTGACGTCAACCAGACGACGGGTCAGGTAACCCGAGTTCGCCGTCTTCAGTGCCGTGTCAGCCAGGCCCTTACGCGCGCCGTGGGTCGAGTTGAAATATTCAAGGACGGTCAGACCTTCCTTGAAGTTCGAGATGATCGGCGTTTCGATGATCTCGCCCGACGGCTTGGCCATCAGGCCGCGCATACCCGCCAGCTGCTTGATCTGGGCGGGGCTACCACGGGCGCCCGAGTGGGCCATCATGTAGATCGAGTTGATCGGCTTTTCACGGCCTTCCATCGGGCCGTCCTCATAATGACGGACCGCCTTGATCTCGTTCATCATCGAGTTCGCGACCTGGTCGCCGCAACGGCTCCAGGCGTCGATCACCTTATTGTACTTCTCCTGCTGCGTGATCAGGCCGTCCTGATACTGCTGCTCGAAGTCCTTCACCTGCTCGCGCGTCTCGTCGACCAGACGATCCTTGTCCGGTGCGATGATCATGTCGTCCTTGCCGAACGAGATGCCGGCGCGGAACGCGTGACGGAAGCCCAGTGCCATGATCGCATCGGCGAACAGCACGGTCTCCTTCTGGCCGGTGTGACGATACACCTCGTCGATCACCTCGCCGACGTCCTTCTTGGTCAGGACGCGGTTGACGATGTCGAAGGGCACCTTGTGGCTCTTCGGCAGCGTCTCGCCCAGCAGCATGCGGCCCGGCGTCGTCTCGAAGCGCTTGAGATACTGGTTGCCCTGCTCATCGGTCTGCGGAACGCGACTGATGATCTTGGTGTGAAGCGTCACGGCACCGGCGAAGAGGGCCTGATGGACCTCCTCCATGTCCGCCAGCATCATGCCCTCGCCCGGTTCCTTCTGCTTTTCGAGCGAGAGGTAATAGAGGCCCAGCACCATGTCCTGCGACGGCACGATGATCGGCTTGCCGTTGGCGGGCGACAGGATGTTGTTGGTCGACATCATCAGGACGCGCGCTTCCAGCTGCGCTTCGAGCGACAGCGGAACGTGGACGGCCATCTGGTCGCCGTCGAAGTCGGCGTTGAAGGCCGAGCAGACCAGCGGGTGAAGCTGGATCGCCTTGCCCTCGATCAGCACCGGCTCGAACGCCTGGATGCCCAGACGGTGAAGCGTCGGCGCGCGGTTCAGCATGACCGGGTGCTCGCGGATCACCTCGTCCAGGATGTCCCAGACTTCCTTGCGCTCCTTCTCGACCCACTTCTTGGCCTGCTTAAGGGTCATCGACAGACCCTTGGCGTCCAGACGGGCATAGATGAACGGCTTGAACAGCTCGAGCGCCATCTTCTTGGGCAGGCCGCACTGGTGCAGCTTCAGCTCCGGACCGGTCACGATGACCGAACGGCCCGAATAGTCGACGCGCTTGCCGAGAAGGTTCTGGCGGAAGCGGCCCTGCTTGCCCTTCAGCATGTCGGACAGCGACTTCAGCGGACGCTTGTTGGCACCCGTGATCGTGCGGCCGCGACGGCCATTGTCGAACAGCGCGTCGACCGCTTCCTGCAACATGCGCTTTTCGTTGCGGACGATGATGTCCGGCGCACGCAGCTCCATCAAGCGCTTCAGGCGGTTGTTGCGGTTGATGACGCGGCGATACAGGTCGTTCAGGTCCGAGGTCGCGAAACGACCGCCGTCCAGCGGCACCAGCGGGCGCAGCTCGGGCGGGATGACCGGAATGACTTCCAGGATCATCCACTCGGGACGGTTGCCCGATTCCAGGAAGCTCTCGACGACCTTCAGCCGCTTGATGATCTTCTTGGGCTTCAGCTCCGACTTGGTCGTCGCCAGCTCTTCGAGCAGCGCGACCTTCTCGCCTTCCAGGTCGAGATTCTCGAGCATGATGCGGACCGCCTCGGCGCCGATCCCGGCCGAGAAGGCGTCCTCGCCATATTCATCCTGCGCGTCGAGCAGTTCGTCCTCGGTGAGAAGCTGATACTTCTCCAGCGGGGTCAGGCCCGGCTCGATGACGATATAGGCTTCGAAGTACAGCACGCGCTCGAGCTGCTTCAACTGCATGTCGAGCAGCAGGCCGATGCGCGACGGCAGCGACTTCAGGAACCAGATGTGCGCGACGGGTGCCGCCAGTTCGATATGGCCCATCCGCTCGCGGCGGACCTTCGACACCGTGACTTCGACACCGCACTTTTCGCAGACGATGCCCTTGTACTTCATGCGCTTGTACTTGCCGCACAAGCATTCGTAATCCTTGATCGGACCGAAGATGCGCGCGCAGAACAGGCCGTCACGTTCCGGCTTGAACGTGCGGTAGTTGATCGTCTCGGGCTTCTTGATCTCGCCGAACGACCAGGAACGGATCTTGTCGGGCGACGCGATACCGATCTGAATCTGGTCGAAGGTTTCCGGCTTGGCCACCGGATTGGCGAAGTTGGTCAGTTCGTTCATCTTGCTTTCCTCACAGGGAGGGAAAATTCATCGGGCGAGCTTGAGCGGAGGCCGGTGGAGCATTTCGCCCCGCCGGCTCCGTTTCTTACTCCGCCGCCTCGGCCAGACCGTCGTCCTGCGCCTCTTCCATCGACTTGAGGTCGACGTTGAGACCCAGCGAGCGCATTTCCTTGACCAGCACGTTGAAGCTCTCCGGGATGCCCGCCTCGAAGGTGTCGTCGCCCTTGACGATCGCTTCGTAGACCTTGGTGCGGCCGACCACGTCGTCCGATTTCACCGTCAGCATTTCCTGGAGCGTGTACGCCGCGCCATAAGCCTGCAGCGCCCACACTTCCATCTCACCGAAGCGCTGGCCACCGAACTGCGCCTTACCGCCCAGCGGCTGCTGGGTAACGAGCGAGTACGGCCCAATCGAACGCGCATGGATCTTGTCGTCGACCAGGTGGTGCAGCTTCAGCATGTAGATGATGCCCACGGTCACCTTGCGGTCGAACTGATCGCCGGTGCGCCCGTCGAACAGGTCCGACTGGCCCGAGGTGTGCAGACCCGCCAGCTCCAGCATCTCCGACACGTCGCTCTCGCGTGCGCCGTCGAACACCGGGGTCCCCATCGGCACGCCGGTGCGGATGTTCTGGACCAGCTCGGCCACTTCCTCGTCGTCACGGTTCTGGATGTCTTCGGCATAGTGATCGCCGTAGATTTCCACGAGCCGCGCCTTCACCGCTTCCGGCACCGCGCCCGGCTTGGCGTCGGGATTGGCTTCGCGCCAATCCTCGAGCTGCGCCGCCACCTGCATACCCAAGTTGCGCGCCGCCCAGCCCAAGTGGGTCTCGAAGATCTGACCGACGTTCATGCGCGACGGCACGCCCAGCGGGTTCAGCACGAGATCGACCGGCGTACCGTCCGCGAGGAAGGGCATATCCTCCTGCGGCAGGATGCGGCTGATGACGCCCTTGTTGCCGTGACGGCCGGCCATCTTGTCGCCCGGCTGCAGCTTGCGCTTCACCGCGACGAAGACCTTGACCATCTTCAGCACGCCCGGCGGCAGCTCGTCACCACGCTCAAGCTTGTCGCGACGGTCATGGAACTTGTCCGTGATCCGCTTGGCGGCTTCGTCATACTGCGCCTTGACCGCTTCCAGATCGCTCTGGCGCGCATCGTCGGCGACGGCGAACTTCCACCACTCGTGGCGATCGACCGATTCCAGCACCTCGGCATCGATGACGATGCCCTTCTTGACGCCCTTGGGCGCGGCGGTGGCGGTCTGGTCGAGCAGCATCTCGCGCAGGCGGCTCCAGGTCGCCCGGTTGAGGATGGTGCGCTCGTCGTCGGCGTCTTTCTTCAGACGCTCGATCTCCTCGCGCTCGATCGCCATCGCGCGCTCGTCCTTGTCGATGCCGTGACGATTGAAGACGCGCACGTCGACGATCGTACCGGCCACGCCCGGCGGCAGGCGGAGCGAGGTGTCGCGCACGTCGCTGGCCTTTTCACCGAAGATCGCGCGGAGGAGCTTTTCCTCCGGCGTCATCGGCGATTCGCCCTTCGGCGTGATCTTGCCGACCAGAATGTCGCCCGGCTCTACCTCGGCACCGACATAGACGATGCCCGCCTCGTCGAGGTTGCGCAGCGCCTCTTCACCCACGTTCGGAATGTCGCGGGTGATATCCTCCGGCCCGAGCTTGGTGTCGCGCGCCATGACTTCGAACTCGTCGATATGGATCGACGTGAACACGTCGTCCTTCACGATCCGCTCGGAGATGAGGATCGAGTCCTCATAGTTGTAGCCGTTCCAGGGCATGAACGCGACGAGCGCGTTGCGGCCCAGCGCCAGCTCGCCGAACTCGGTCGAGGGGCCGTCGGCGATCACGTCGCCCGCCTTCACGACGTCGCCCACCTTCACCAGCGGACGCTGGTTGATGCAGGTCGACTGGTTCGAGCGCTGGAACTTCATCAGCGTGTAGATGTCGACGCCCGACTTGCCCGCATCGACCTCTCCGGTCGCGCGAACCACGATGCGGCTGGCATCGACCTGGTCGACGATACCGGCGCGCTTCGCCGCGATCGCCGCACCCGAGTCGCGGGCCACGGTCTCTTCCATGCCGGTGCCGACGAAGGGCGCTTCCGCCTTCACCAGCGGCACGGCCTGACGCTGCATGTTCGAGCCCATGAGCGCGCGGTTGGCGTCGTCGTTTTCCAGGAACGGAATGAGCGAGGCGGCGACAGAGACGAGCTGCTTCGGCGACACGTCCATCAGCGTGATCTGATCGGGCAGCGCCATCAGGAATTCACCCGCCTGACGCGCCGAGACGAGGTCCTCGGTGAAGCGGTTGTCCGCATCCGTCGCGGCCGAAGCCTGGGCGACGGTGTGCTTCTGCTCTTCCATCGCCGACAGGTACACGACCTCGTCGGTGACGCGGCCGTCGATCACCTTGCGGTACGGCGTCTCGATGAAGCCATACTTGTTGACGCGGGCGAAGGTCGACAGCGAGTTGATGAGGCCGATGTTCGGGCCTTCCGGCGTTTCGATCGGGCAGATGCGGCCATAGTGCGTCGGGTGAACGTCGCGGACTTCGAAGCCCGCGCGCTCACGCGTCAGACCGCCCGGCCCGAGCGCCGAGACGCGACGCTTGTGCGTCACTTCGGAGAGCGGGTTGGTCTGGTCCATGAACTGCGACAGCTGCGACGAACCGAAGAACTCACGCACGGCCGCCACGGCGGGCTTGGCGTTGATCAGGTCGTTCGGCATCACGGTCGACACGTCGACCGACGACATGCGCTCCTTGACCGCACGCTCCATGCGCAGCAGGCCGACGCGATACTGGTTCTCCAGCAGCTCGCCCACCGAACGCACGCGGCGGTTGCCGAGATTGTCGATATCGTCGATTTCGCCCTTGCCGTCCTTCAGGTCGACCAGCGTCTTGACGACCGCCAGAATGTCCTCGGTGCGCAGCGTCGTCACCGTGTCCGGGCAGTCGAGGTCGAGGCGCATGTTCAGCTTGACGCGACCCACGGCCGACAGGTCGTAGCGGTCGGGATCGAAGAACAGGCCGGCGAACAGCGACTCCGCCGTCTCCAGCGTCGGCGGTTCGCCGGGGCGCATCACGCGGTAGATGTCGGACAGCGCCTGCTCACGCTCTTCGGCCTTGTCGGCCTTCAGCGTGTTGCGGATCCACGGACCGGTCGCGACATGGTCGATGTCGAGCAGTTCGATCGTGTCGACGCCCGCCTTGTCCAGCGCTTCCAGATTCTCGGCGCTGATCTCGTCACCCGCCTCGACGTAGATTTCGCCGGTCTGCTCGTTGATGAGGTCGTAGGCGCTGTAGCGGCCGAAGATTTCCTCGGTCGGGATCAGCAGCTGCGACAGGCCGTCCTTGGCCGCCTTGTTGGCCGCGCGGGGGCTGATCTTCTGACCGGCCGGGAACACGACCTCGCCCGAGTCCGCATCGACGATGTCGAACATCGGCTTGGCGCCACGCCAGTTCTCGGCCTGGAACGGGATCTTCCAGCCGCCGTCGCCACGAACGAAGGTCAGGCGGTTGTAGAAATAGTTGAGGATCTCTTCCGAGTTCATGCCCAGCGCATAGAGCAGCGCCGTCACCGGCAGCTTGCGCTTGCGGTCGATACGGACGTTGACGATGTCCTTGGCGTCGAACTCGAAGTCCAGCCACGAGCCGCGATACGGGATCACGCGCGCGGCGAACAGATACTTGCCCGAGGCGTGGGTCTTGCCGCGGTCATGGTCGAACAGCACGCCCGGCGAACGGTGCATCTGGCTGACGATGACGCGCTCGGTGCCGTTGATGAAGAAGGTGCCGTTCTCCGTCATCAGGGGCATGTCGCCCATGTAGACGTCCTGCTCCTTGATATCGATGACCGACTTGGCTTCGGTATCGGGATCGACCTCGAACGCGGTCAGGCGCAGCGTGACGCGCATCGGCGCGGCATAGGTGATGCCCCGCTGGCGACACTCTTCCACGTCGAACTTCGGGTCTTCGAGGACATAGTCGTCGAAATCCAGATAGGCGGTGCCGGCAAAATCCTGGATCGGGAAGACGCTGCGCAGCGTCTTTTCCAGCCCCGAGACATGGCCCGTGGACTTGTCCGAGCGCAGGAACTGCTCGTAGCTTTCGCGCTGAACCTCGATCAGGTTCGGCATCTGCACCACTTCGTGGATGTCTCCGAACACCTTGCGGATACGCCGCTTGGCGGTGCCGCCATCGCCCTTGCGCGGGGCGGAGCCGCTGTCGATCGCCTTGGTTGCCATGGGTCTGTCTGCCTCGTCAGCCGTAAATCATTGCCCGGATGCCTCCGGACCAGACGCAACGACAGACGCCGAAAGGCCGCGCGCAAGTGTCTGCGGCGGCATCCGGCGTCCGTTGAACCAGCGATCCTCCATTCGACCGACACGCTGCGCGAAGGCGCGTCATTTCCCGAGGATCGTGGTGAGTGACCGCGATATAGGCGCTGCACCCCCGAGTGTCAAACCGACGCACGCGCAGGCAGGGGCAAAGTTCCCGCTGGCGCAGGGCTTGCCACATATTGGCCGCATATGGGGTTACTATATGGGGTTGCATCCGCCGGGCCTCCGGGGCACGGCTGGTGCGGCCGGGTCTGGGACCCGGACGGCGGTTGAAGATTGTAGTTACCACGAGGAATGCATTTCATGACATCGTCCGGGCCGCGCCGCGCCGCGCGCCTTCTTGCCCTGACGCTGGTGCCGGTGCTCGCCCCGCTGCCCGCCGCTGCCGTCCCGTTCCAGAGCACGTCGCAGGACAATGATGCCGCGCGCGCAGGCACCGGCGGGCTGGAGGGATTCAGCCTGAGCCCGCGCCTTTCGACGCCGCAGGCCAATCCGTCGGCCGTGCCGACCCCGCCGACGCCGCGCCTGATCCTGCCCAGCCAGACCACGCCGCAGGCCGCCCCGGCCGCGACGCCGACGCCGCGCGCCACCCCGACACCCCGGCCGATCCCGCGCGCGACCCCCACGCCGACGCACAGCCCGACGCCGGTCGAGACGCCCGAGCAGCAGAATGACGCGGATCGCGGGCTACCCTTCTGGCCGCTGCTGATCGGCACGGGCCTGGCGGCGCTGGCCATCGGCATCTGGCTGGGTCGTCGCAGCCGCAAGGTTCCGGCGCTCCCCGCCCCGACGTCGCGCGCCGTCGCCGAGCCGGTCGCGCCGCCGCGCATACCGACTGGGGCGTGTCCCGCTGCGCCTATGCGGTCGGGCTGGAGCGGACGGATTCCAGCAAGCTGTCGCCGATCTGGCTCGACCAGCCGGGGCGGATGTACGATCAGGTCGCCGCTCGGCCGCATGTGATGCGGGGGTGAGGTCGGGTGGTCGAAGGGTGGCCTTCGACTTCGCTCAGGCTGAACGGAGGTAGAGGGCTTTTCCAAACAGCCGTTCAGGCTGAGCGAAGTCGAAGCCCACGCCCCATATTTCGTTGCTACCCCGCCCGCATGTCCTCGGTAATCACATGCGGCGCGGTTTCACCGAAGCTGCGGACCAGCGTCTCGAAGCCCAGCCCCTCGATCCGCAGTTCGTTGAACGCGGGCGGCGTCTTGCGCGTGCGCTTGGACAGGGTGCCAGCACCGATCATCCGGATGATCCGGCCGTCACGGTCGATCGGCACGTCGAACGGGTCATGGACATGGCCCGACAACACCGCATGCGCGCCCGCCGCCGCCAATTGCGTCAGCGCTGCGTCGCCGTTGCGGGTCTTGGCGGTGCCCTTGGTCGGCCCCTCGATCAGCGGGTGATGCGCGGCGACCAGGATCAGGTGATCCTTGGGCGCCTGTTCGATCAGCGCCAGTGCGCGGCGGAGCGAACCGCTGCTCACCCGCCCCTTGGACCAGTTCCACCGCCATTGCGCGCGCGCGGTGGTCTTCAACGGCACCACGGTCACGCCGGGGAGGTCAAGCGGCTTCTCGATCATCCGTTCGATCGCGGCGTAACGCTGGTACGGCGCGAACAGCCGCCGGAACGGGTCCCAATAATAGGGGATGTCGTGATTGCCGACCTCAACCGTCACCGGCACACCCAGCGATTGAAGCCACGCGCCGCCCGCCTGGAACTCGCGCTTGGTCGCCCTCATGGTCAGGTCACCGGTCATGATGACCGCATGCGGCTTTTCCGCCGAGACCCGCTCGGCGAACCAGGCGAGCGCGGCGGGGTCCTCGGCACCGAAATGCACGTCGCTGACATGAAACAGGCGGATCATGCCGCCTGTCCTAGCCGCTGCCCCTGCCTCACGGCAACTCGGCCAGCGCGCGCGGCTCGTGCATCGGGCAACCATTCACCCGACCGCGATAGTCGGCCGAGAAGCGATAGGTATCCTTACGCGCCCGATTGATATTGCCCAGCGGCTGGTGCGCCGCCAGACCGTGCCAGATGCTGTAGGACAGCGCATCGTCGATCGCGTTGGTCTGGCCGTCCTGCCAGCTGATCTGCGGTTCGGCGGTGAAAGTCGCGACGGTGACGTACGGGCTATCCTCTTCGCTCCATTCGGCGGTGGCGTCCTCGATCGGCATGGCGTCGAGGTCGCGGTTCAGCTGGACCCGCAGCTCCCACTCGCCGCCTTGCTCGATCATCACCTCGCGCACCACCTCGCGAAGGGCGTCGGGGCGGTCATGCGTGCTGACCGTATCGCCGGTCAGCTGGGTCAGCGCAGGGCTGACCGGGAACAGGCCGAACTTGGCGATATGATCGCCGTAGCGGAACGGGGTCTGGCTGTAATAGGTCTCGCCCAGCGGATGCACCTGCTTCGATCCGCCCAGCGTCTTGAGCGTCGCGCTCTCCAGGCCGACCGTCTCCAGCGTGGCCTCGACCCCGCGCAGGATGCCGGACAGCAGCTTCTTGCCGCCCTCGAACTTGTCCGTCGTGGAGGCGAGCATCTTAAGGTTCTTGGCGAAGGCATCGGCCGTCGGCGCGGTGAAGACCGGCGCATTGGCCATGACGAAATCCTGCGTCGCATCGCCTTCCGATCCGGGCAGCCGCTCGCCCTCGACCCCGATGACCTTGAGCGCGAGGCCGCGCGGCAGGCCGATGGCGTCGTCCAGGATATCGCCGGGATTGGTCGAGATACGCGCCACCGCGTCATACGCGCCCGGCTTCGCGAACAGCCCCTGCGCCAGTTCGGGCGGAAGATCGTCATGGACCTTCAGCTTGCCCCGGATGATGCCATGCGCCTTGGCATGGACGGCGCGGACGCCATGGCCATAATCCTTGGAGGTGGTGTCGAGGATATGCTCGAACGACTGCTTCATCTGGTCGACGGTTTCGCCTTCTTTGGGGCTAACGTCTTCGACCTGGGGGGTGAATGCGACGGGGGTCTTCATCGGGGCTCTCCCTGTGGGTCCCCACCAACCCATGTTGGGGGATAGCGTTCCTTTCAGTCACGGACTCGATGACAGCGCACGCCCTCCCGTCTTGCCGCTCCCCTCCCGCAGGTGAGTTTCAGGTCGGTCATGCCCCCGGCATGACCGACCTGAAACTGGGATGGGGGAGGGAAGGCCACAAGCGACAGGCTCTATGAGACTGCTTGCCCTCCCCCCAACCCCCTCCCGCCTGCGG
>NZ_MQUI01000035.1:0-40309 GCF_001970915.1 Sphingomonas sp. Sph1(2015) | reverse complement strand
ATCCCGGCCCGGTTCCACGCGTCCGGCCATCCGCCGCTCGGTGCCCGTCACCACGCCGCGGCCTGCCCAGCGCCCGCCTGCTGCGGGATTCATCGTCCAGCGACCGGCGCCCGTATCGACCGCCCCCGTATCCTCGCTGCCCGCCCCACGCCCGTCCTGGGAACTGCGCCCCGTCGCACCCGATGCGCGGGAGATCACGGAGAGCGTCTATGTCGTGAAGCCCGGCGACACGCTGCGCGGCGTGGCGGATCGCACGGGTGCCGGTTCGGAAGTCATCGCCCGCGCCAATGCGCTGACCCCGCCCTTCATGATCCGGGCGGGCCAGCGCCTGACCATTCCCGCTGGCCGCTATCATCTGGTCCGCTCGGGCGAGAGCGGCATCGCCATCGCACGCGCCTACGGAGTCGCCTGGTCGCGCATCGTCGAGGCCAATGCGCTCAGCGAACCCTATGTCCTGCGCGCCGGGCAGCGCATCCTGATCCCCGGCACCGCCGCCGGGGCCACCCCGATCAGCAGCGCGGCGGAGCGCGCCGCCGCCTTTACGCTCGACGTCGACGACATCCTGACCGGCGGCGAGCCCGCGCTGGCCAGCAACCAGGAACCTGCAAGACCCAGCACGACGCCGCGCCGCGTCCTGCCGCCGACCGCCGTGGTGGCGGCCCCCGCCCGGCTGCGCTCGGGCTTTGCCTGGCCCATCGACGGCCGCGTCGTGAAGCGGTTCGGCGCGGGCTCCAGCGGCGAGCGCAATGATGGCATCAAGATCGCGGCACCGCTCGGTACGCCGATCAAGGCGACGGCGGACGGCGTGGTCGCCTATGTCGGGGACGGCATCGCGGCGTTGGGCGGACTGGTGATCGTCAAGCATGGCGATGGCTGGACCAGCGTGTACGGCCATGCCTCCAAGCTGATGGTCCAGCGCGGCCAGAGCGTGAAGCGCGGCCAGACGCTGGCGCTGTCGGGCCAGACCGGCTTCGCCGACCGGCCCGAGCTGCATTTCGAGTTGCGCCGGGGCCGCACGCCCGTCGATCCACTCAGCCAGTTGCCCAGGCCCTGACCCGTGCGCGCTTTATGAACGCTGGCTAACGGGCGGTTCAGGATTCGGAACGCCACGACCTGTCATAGGTTGGAAACGAACACGGGGCCGTTGCCCCTGGGAGTTGGCGTATGAAGAAGGTGTTCCATGTTCTGGCGGCGATCGGCCTGTCGGTGGCGGGTATCGCGACGACGACGGCGCTTCCCGTGTCGAGCGCTGAAGCCCAGTCTTGGCGTGGCGATGGCCCGCGTTATGATCGGGATCGGCGGGACGACCGGCGCGACTGGCGTCAAAACGACCGCCGTGACTGGCGGGGCGAGCGGCGCGGCTGGCGTGACGACCGGGGCTGGCGCGGCAATGATTGGCGGGCGCGCCGCGAGGCCCGTGTCGCACGCGAATATGACCGGGCGCGGCGCACCCCCGGCTATGTCGATCCGCGCTCGCAGGGCGACTATACCAATTATACGGGCCGGGGCTCGGGCTATCGCCCCTGCAACTATGTCGAGCGTAACGGGCGTACCGTCTGTCGCTGATCCCCCGACGCCTTTGGGGTGACGAACGCGGATCGGCGGTGTAACGGCCAGTCATCATGGCATACACTTCCGATCTGCTTCGCACCCTGGATGAACGGGGTTACGTCCACCAGATGACCGACGGCGCCGCGCTGGACCGTCTGGCCGCGGGCGGGGTGGTGCCGGGCTATATCGGCTTCGACCCGACCGCGCCCTCGCTGCATGTCGGCAGCCTAGTGCAGATCATGCTCCTGCGCCGGATGCAGCAGACGGGCCACAAGCCGATCGTCCTGATGGGCGGCGGCACCGGCAAGATCGGCGACCCCAGCTTCAAGGACGAGGCGCGCAAGCTGCTCGGCGAGGACGGGATCAAGGCCAATGTCGCCTCGATCAAGCGCATCTTCGAACGCTTCCTGACCTTTGGCGATGGTCCAACCGATGCGGTGATGGTCGACAATGCCGACTGGCTCGACAAGCTGGAATACATCCCCTTCCTGCGTGAAGTGGGCCAGCATTTCTCGGTCAACCGGATGCTGTCGTTCGATTCGGTGAAGCTGCGCCTTGACCGCGAGCAGTCGCTGAGCTTCCTCGAATTCAATTACATGATCCTCCAGGCCTATGACTTCCGCGAGCTGGCCCAGCGCCATGGTTGCCGGTTGCAGATGGGCGGGTCGGACCAGTGGGGCAATATCGTCAACGGTATCGAATTGGCCCGCCGCATGGATGGGACCGAGGTATTCGGTGTGACCACCCCGCTCATCACGACGGCGGACGGCGGCAAGATGGGCAAGACCATGGCCGGTGCGGTCTGGCTGCATGAGGATCAGCTGCCGCATTTCGATTACTGGCAGTTCTGGCGCAACACCGACGATCGCGACGTGGGCCGCTTCCTGCGCCTGTTCACCGACCTGCCGCTGGACGAGATCGCGCGTCTGGAAAAGCTGGAAGGCGCGGAGATCAACGAGGCCAAGAAGATCCTCGCCAACGAGGCGACCGCCATGTGCCGTGGCCGTGCGGCGGCGGACGAGGCGGCGGATACCGCGCGCCGGACCTTCGAGGAAGGCGCGGCGGGCGCGGCATTGCCGAGCTTTGCGGTCGAGGGCGGGTCGGTTTCGATCGTCGATGCGCTGATCGGGCTGGGCTTTGCGAAGTCCAAGGGTGAGGCACGACGCCTGATCGCAGGCGGCGGCGCGCGCGTCGATGGCGAGAAGGTGGCGGACGAGAATGCCGTCATCGCCGTTGGGGCCGAGCCGGTAAAGCTTTCGTCGGGCAAGAAAAACCACGGGCTGCTGACGGCGGGGTGATTCCTATGGCCTTCCACTTCGGCGCCATGTGCCGAAGTTTATCCTGAGCGGCTGGCTTGCCAGCCGGCCGAAGGGCTGAGGCGGGACGGAGGTTGGGACGTACTCCCTTTCCATAGCGGCTGTTCCCCGGCGAAGGCCGGGGTCCAATGATGGGCGGTAGATAGCGCACACGAAGGTTCGGGGCGGCAGCGCCCTCCCTCACATCGGCAGGTCTCTTCGTCCAGGAGGAAGAAACTGGACCCCGGCCTTCGCCGGGGAACGGAAAGGTCGGTAGGCCACGCCCCCCTCACCCGCGCCGAACCACCACCGCGCCCGCAATAACCAGCGCCACGCCCACGACCTTACCGATCGTCACCGGCTCCACCCGCACCCCGAACAAGCCGAAATGATCGACGATCAGCGCCGCCACCAACTGGCTGGCGATCGCCGCCGTCAGCGCGACCGAAATCCCCAGGCGCGGCGCGGCATAGGCCAGCACTGCGACGAACCCCGCGCCGTAGAAGCCACCGAGCCACGCCCAGCCCGGCGCGCCCTTCAAAGCCGCCGGACTGGTCCGGTCGATCGCGGCCCACGCGACCGCCAGCGTCAAGGTCCCGATCAGGAACGAGGTCAGCGCCGCCAGCACGACCGACCCCGACGCCTTGGCCAGCGCGGCATTGGTCGGCGGCTGGATCGCCAGGCCGATACCAGCGATCAGGACGAGGATGAGCGGAAAGAAGGCAGCCATCCGCGCCCAACGCCACGAACGCCGCTTCGTTCAGCCGGAACGCAGCAGCGCGACGCCCGCGTCCCGCTCGAACAGATAGAGCGCCGTCCGCGCCGCAGCCCCACGCGGCGCTTCCAGCCCGCCATCGCGGTCGATCAGCAACCGGGCGTCATCCTGCGCGCACTGCATCAGGTCATTCATGGTTTCGGGTGTAGCTAACCGGAAAACCATGTCTCCCGACTGTCGCGTACCAAGCAAATCGCCAGCCTTCCGCAACCGTAAATCCTCTTCGGCGATGCGGAAGCCGTCATTGGTCTCACGCATCAGGGCGAGCCGCGCCCGCGACGTCTCCGAAAGGTGCGAGCCGCGGAGCAACAGGCAGCGCGACAGCCCCCCGCCCCGCCCGACGCGCCCACGCAACTGGTGCAACTGCGCCAGCCCGAAGCGGTCGGCATGTTCGATCACGATCAGCGTGGCGTTGGGGACGTCCACCCCGACCTCGATCACCGTCGTCGCGACCAGCAATCCCAGACGCCCGCCTGCAAACGCCTCCATGACGGCGTCCTTTTCGGCAGGCTTCATCTTGCCATGGACAAGGCCCACCCGCTCGCCGAACCGGGCACGCAGGGTCTCGGCGCGCATCTCGGCGGCGGCGAGGTCGGACTTCTCGCTTTCCTCGACCAGCGGGCACACCCAATAAGCCTGCCCCCCGTCCGACAAATGGCGGCCGAGCGCATTGACCACCTCGTCCAGCCGGTCCTCGGACACCACCCGCGTCTCGATCGGCTGGCGGCCCGGCGGCATCTCGTCCAGGCGGCTGACATCCATCTCGCCATAATTGGCGAGCGTCAGGGTGCGCGGGATCGGCGTCGCGGTCATCGCCAGCAGATGCGGCGGCGCCTTGCCCTTGGCCGACAGCATCATCCGCTGCGCCACGCCGAAGCGGTGCTGTTCGTCCACCACCACCAGCGCGAGGTCGCGATAGGTTACGGTTTCCTGGAAGATCGCATGGGTGCCGACCAATATGTCGATCTCCCCCGCCGCCAGCGCCATGAGGGTCGCCTCGCGCGCCTTGCCCTTGTCGCGGCCGGTCAGCACCGCGATCTCCAGCGGCAGCCCGGCCAGCGTCTTGCGAAGCGTCTCATAATGCTGGCGCGCCAGGATTTCGGTCGGGGCCAGCATCGCCGCCTGCGCGCCCGCCTCGACCGCGATCAGCATCGCCATCGCCGCGACCAGCGTCTTGCCCGCGCCCACATCGCCCTGGAGCAGCCGGAGCATCGGCGCGTCCTGCGTGAGGTCCCCCTCGATCTCGCGCACCGTCCGGCTTTGCGCGCCGGTCAAGGTATAGGGCAGCTTGAGCATGTCCCTTAAGCGCCCGTCGCCGTTGAGCGCCCGCCCCCGCCGCTTGCGGGTATCGGCCCGCACCAGCGTCATCGCCAGCTGATTGGCGAACACCTCGTCATAACCCAGCCGCTCGCGCGCCTTCGCATCCGCCGGATCGGCATGGACGCGGGCCAGCGCCTCCCGCCAGTCGGGCCAGCCGCGCTGCGCCTTCAACCCTGGTTCGATCCATTCGGGCAGTTCCGGAGCCCGCTCCACCGCCTGTACCGCCAGCGCGCCCAGCCGCCGCGAAGTGATCCCCTCCGACAGCGGATAGATCGCCTCGCGCTCGCGGAAATCCTCGGTGCTGTCGCCCAGATCGGGATGCACGATCTGCAAATCCTGGCCGTACAGGTCCAGCCGACCCGACACGACCTTGGTCTCGCCGATCGGCAGCAGCTTCTTCACCCAGCCCGAATTGCCGCCGAAATAGACGAGCGCCACGCTGTTGCCCGCCGCATCCTCCGCCCGCACCCGCGTCGGCCCGCGCGGGGAGGACGAGACACGGTGCTCCTTCACGGTCAGCGAGATCGAGATGACCCGCCCCGCGTCCGACATCATCAGCTCGTCACGCGGGAAACGGTCGATATGCCCGGTCGGCAGGTGAAAGGCGACATCGACCACCCGCGCGATGCGCAGGCGTTCGAGCGGCTTGGCGAGGCCAGGCCCGACGCCTTTCAGCGACGTGACCTCGGCGAACAGCGGATTGAGGATATCGGGACGCATGACTAGATGGGTGCGTATAGCCTCAAGCCCCCGCGCGCCGCCAGAGCGTCTCGGGCCTTAATCTCGTTGGATCGGAACCCCATGGACCACGAAATCCGTATCAAGCGCCTCCGCTTCCGCGCATGGCATCGCGGCACCAAGGAAGCCGATCTGATGATCGGCGGGTTTTTCGACGCGCATCACGAGACGCTGAGCCGTGAGGAACTCGATTGGTTCGAGGCTCTGCTGGAGGAGCAGGATGTCGACATCATGGCCTGGGCCATCGGCACCCAACCCTGCCCGCCGCAATGGGACGGCCCGGTGATGCAGCGGATGCGCGCGCTGAATTTCGTGCCGATCGCCCGGTAACTTACGCCAGAACGCACGTTCAGATGCCGAAAGTAGGATAACTTTGATCTGATCCGAGCCCCTCCCCTTCAGGGGAGAGGTTGGGGTGGAGCCTCGCCACTAGCGTCACGCTTGCGGAAGCGCCCCACCCCCCGGCCCCTCCCCTGAAGGGGAGGGGTGAATGACGCCGATGACATCAAGCCCCAACTTCTCCAGCTTCGGAACCCCATGCCCGATATCAAGACGATCCTGTCCGCCAAAAGCCCGCTGACCCTGTCGGGCGTTCCGGCGGGGTTCCTGCCCGTGCTGCTCGCCGACCTCGCCCGCGCCGCGACGACGCGCGCGGTGTTCATCTGCGCCGACGAGGCACAGATGCGCGAGTTGGCCTCGACCGCGACCTATTTCGCGCCGGAACTGGAAATCCTGCAGATCCCCGCCTGGGACTGTCTGCCCTATGACCGTGCCTCGCCTACCTTACGCGTCATGGCGGAGCGGATCGCGGGGCTGCACCGGCTCCAGGCCAAGCCCAAGGCGCCGCAGCTGGTCCTGACCACCGCCAATGCCGCGACCCAGCGCGTGCTGACGCCATTTCGCATTCGGCAACTGGTCGCACGACTCGCGCCCGGCGAGCGGATCGGGCTGGAGAAGCTGTCGGCGCTGCTCCAGGCGAACGGCTATGTCCGTACCGAGACGGTCCATGACCAGGGCGAGTTCGCGGTGCGCGGCGGGCTGGTCGACCTGTTCCCCAGCGGCGAAGAACAGGCGCTGCGCCTCGACTTCTTCGGCGACGAGATCGAGAGCGTCCGCACCTTCGATCCCGCCGACCAGCGCACGACGGGCCGGATCGAGGGCTTCACCCTGCTCCCCGCCTCCGAGGCGCTGCTCGACGAGGAGTCGATCAAGCGTTTTCGCACCCGCTACCGTGAAACCTTCGGCGCGACGGCGACCGGCGATCCGCTCTATCAGGCGGTGTCGGAGGGGCGGCGCATGGCGGGCATGGAGCATTGGCTGCCCTTGTTCGAGGACAAGCTGTCGAGCCTGTTCGAGCATCTCGGCGACGGCGCGGTGATCGCGCGCGACAGCGGCGTGGCGGCGGCAGCGGCCAGTCGGTTCGACGCCATCGCCGACTATTACGAGAACCGCAAACGCGCCGAGGCGGCGCAGCCCGGTAGCTTCCGCCCCCTGCCCGCCAAGTCGCTCTATCTGGCCCCCAAGGAGTGGGACGAGGGGCTGGAGGCCGCGACCGCGCATCTCGTCTCGCCCTTCCACGAACCGGCAAGCGCCACCGTCCTCGACTTCGAGGTCGACGGCGCGCGCGACTTC
This sequence comes from Sphingomonas sp. Sph1(2015), assembly GCF_001970915.1. Lineage (NCBI taxonomy): Bacteria > Pseudomonadati > Pseudomonadota > Alphaproteobacteria > Sphingomonadales > Sphingomonadaceae > Sphingomonas > Sphingomonas sp. Sph1(2015). The sequence goes on along the minus strand of NZ_MQUI01000035.1, from coordinate 32,998 downwards.
GCGCCCGAACGTGCGGCCCACGCCAATATCTATGAGGCGGTGGTCGACCATGTCGAGGGCTTACGCAAGGAAGGCCGCAAGCCCGTCCTCGCCAGCTATTCGGTCGGTGCGCGCGAACGGCTCGGCAGCCTGCTCAAGGATCACGGGCTGAAGGGCGCGAAGGCGGCCGAGACCTGGCAGGAAGCGCTGGGCATCGCCGACACGTCGAAGAGCTTCGGCGTCGCCTTGGTCGTCCTGCCGCTCGACCATGGTTTCACCGCGCCGGGCATCGCGGTGCTGACCGAGCAGGATATGCTGGGCGACCGGCTGATCCGGCGGCAGAAAAGGCGCAAATCGGCCGACGCCTTCCTCGCCGAGCTGGCGACGCTCTCCCCCGGCGATCTGGTCGTCCACTCGGATCACGGTATCGGCCGATACGAGGGGCTGACCTCGATCCCGGTCGGCAAGAGCCCGCATGACTGCGTCGCGCTGTCCTATGCGGGCGGCGACAAGCTGTATGTGCCGGTCGAGAATCTCGAAGTCCTGACCCGCTACGGCTCGGGCGAGGACGGTGCGACGCTCGACCGTCTGGGCGGCGAAGCGTGGCAGCGGCGCAAGGCCCGGATGAAGGAGCGCATCCGCGAGATCGCGGGTGAGCTGATCGCGGTGGCCGCCGAACGCGCGCTGCGCCCCGGTGAAGTGGCCGAGCCGGACAGTGCAGGCTATCCGGCGTTCGTCGACCGCTTCCCGTACGAGGAAACCGACGATCAGGACCGGGCGATCGACGATGTGCTGGGCGACCTGACCGCGGGCAAGCCGATGGACCGGCTGATCGTCGGCGATGTCGGTTTCGGCAAGACCGAGGTGGCCCTTCGCGCCGCCTTCGTCGCGGCGATGGCGGGGATGCAGGTGGCGGTGGTCTGCCCCACCACGCTCCTCGCGCGCCAGCATTACAACAACTTCGTTCAGCGGTTCGAAGGCTTTCCGATCAAGATCGGCCGCCTCTCCCGCCTGGTCACCGCCACCGAAGCCAAGCGGACCAAGGACGGCGCGGCGAGCGGTGACATCGATATCGTCGTCGGCACCCATGCGCTGCTGGCCAAGAATGTCGAGTTCAAGCGCTTGGGCCTCGTCATCGTCGACGAGGAACAGCGGTTCGGCGTGACCCACAAGGAGCGACTGAAGGCGCTGAAGGCCGACGTGCATATGCTGACGCTGACCGCCACGCCGATCCCACGCACGCTGCAAATGGCGATGTCGGGCCTGCGCGAGCTGTCGGTGATCCAGACGCCGCCGGTCGACCGTCTCGCGGTGCGCACCTATGTCATGCCTTGGGACCCCGTCGTGCTGCGTGAGGCTTTGCTGCGCGAACATTATCGCGGCGGGCAGAGCTTCCTCGTCACGCCGCGCGTCGCCGACCTGCCCGATATCGAGGAATATCTGCGCAAGGAGGTGCCCGAGGTCCGCTATGTCGTCGCGCACGGCCAGATGTCGGCGACGGAAGTCGAGGAGCGCATGTCCGCCTTCTACGACCGCAAGTTCGAGGTGCTGGTGTCGACCACCATCATCGAGAGCGGTATCGACATTCCATCGGCCAACACGATGATCGTCAACCGCGCCGACCGCTTCGGCCTGGCCCAGCTCTATCAGCTGCGCGGGCGGGTCGGCCGGTCGAAGACGCGCGCCTATGCCTATATGGTCACGCCGCCCGAGCGGATGATGACCGAGGCGGCGGAGAAGCGGTTGAAGGTGCTGTCCGACCTCGACACGCTGGGGGCGGGCTTCCAGCTGGCCAGCCATGACCTGGATATTCGCGGCGCGGGCAATCTGCTCGGCGACGAACAGTCGGGGCATATCAAGGAGGTCGGCTACGAACTCTACCAGTCGATGCTCGAAGAGGCGATCCTGGAGGCCAAGGCGGGCGGCGCGTTCGAGAAGAAGCGCGACTTCTCGCCGCAGATCACCGTCGATGCCCCCATCCTGATCCCGGACGATTACGTCCCCGATCTTGACCTGCGCATGGGGCTGTATCGTCGCCTCAACGATCTGGAAAAGCATAGCGAAGTGGAGGAGTTCGCCGCCGAGATGATCGACCGCTTCGGCCCGCTGCCCGAGGCGACCGACAATCTGATCCAGGTCATCAAGATCAAGCTGAACGCGAAAAAGGCGTGTATCGCCAAGATGGATGTCGGCCCGCGCGGCGTGCTGGTCGCGTTCCACGACAATCGGCCGCCCAATGTCGACGGGCTGTTCGCCTATGTCGAGCGGCTGGGCGAGCTGGCCAGGCTGCGTCCCGACGGCAAGCTGATCCTCAACCGCGCCTGGCCCGACGCCAAGGCGCGGCTGCACGGCGCGCTGCAACTATCGAAGGGGTTGGCGAAGGCGGCGGGGTAACGTCCCACTCCTCCCCATCTCCGATGGGGAGGAACGGGTGTCAGCTGCTATGATCGGAGACGATCTTCCAGCCATCGGCGCGGCGCTCGAAGACCAGGGTGGTCATCCCGCTCTCGGCCTTCGCACCGCCCGACAGGTTCCAGCGGGCAAACAGGATGCGGCGGTCGCCGATCCGCTTCAAATGGAGAAAGTCGAAGCGGAGCTGACCGCGACTGTTCGCACCACCGGCAAAACTCTTTCGATAACTATCGGCAATTGCTGGCTTTCCCTGGATCAAACCCTTGCTGCCGATAAATACCGCATCGGGCGCGTAGATGGCCATGAAGCGGTCCAGATCGCCCATGCTCCACCCCTGGGCGCTATCCAGCATCGCGGTTCGGATCGCGGCCTCCGCCGGATCGGCGACGGGTGCGGCGGCATGGACCGCCATGGGCGACAGCATACAGGCCGCCGCGATCGTCAGGCCGCGCATTCCATTTCTCCCTCGACCATCGCCTGCAACGCCTTTTCGTCCAGTGGCGCGGCGCAGAGGAAGCCCTGATAGGTTTCGCAACCCAGTCGTCCAAGCAACTGCGCCTGCCCTTCCGTCTCCACCCCCTCGGCGATGATCCCCATGCCGAGCTGCGTCGCGATGCGGATGATGCCGCGCACGACCACCCGGTCACGACGCGATCCGTCGACCTCAGTCACCAGAGCACGGTCGATCTTCAGATAGTCGATCGGCAGGCTGGTGAGATAGGCCAGGCTGGAATAGCCGGTGCCGAAATCGTCGATGGCCACCCGCACGCCCTCCGTACGCAGCGTGTCGAGCACCTGCGCGGCGCGGTCCAGCTCGCGGATCAGTCCGGTCTCGGTGATCTCGACGGTCAGCCGCTCGAGCGGAAAGCCGCTGGCCGCCACGCGGTCGAGGAAGATGCGGGCGAAACCCGCCCGCCCGACATCGGCGGCGGTCACGTTGATCGACAGGCGCAGATGCGACAGCCGCACAGGCCAGCGCGCCGCGCGTTGCAGGGCGACCTGCTGGATATGATCGGACAGCGCCAGGCCCAGATCGGCACGCTCGGCCGCGGCAAAAAGGGGGTCGGCGCCCAGCGGCCCCAGGGTCGGATGACGCCAGCGGGCCAGCGCCTCGACCCCCGTGATCCGCCCGGTGCGGATCGCGACCTGCGGCTGGAACACGATATCGATCTCGCCACGCTCGATGGCGTGGTGGAGGTCGGCGGCCAGCACGTCCAGCGGTGCCACATCGCCGGGATGGGCGAAGCGCAGCATCGCGCCGTCGCTCGCCTGCGCCTGGGCCAGCGCCTCACCCGCACGGGCGAGCAGGCTGGCGGGATCCTCATGGGCATGCGCCTCGGACAGACCGAGCCGGACGCCCAGGCGGATCGGCACCGCTCCCGCCTGGAAGGGATGGGCGAGTAGCGTCTCCAGCGTTTCGGCGATGGTCCGCGCCTGTCGGCCATGGGCGACGCCCGCCATGACGAACTCCGCCCCGCCCGACCGCGCGACGATCGCCCGGTCTCCGAACGCCTCGGCCGCGACCGCCTGCATCCGTGCCTCGACCCCGCGCAGCAGCATGTTGCCCGCCGGTCGGCCGTGCGCAGCATTGATCAGGTCCAGCCGCGACAGCGACACGACGATCGCGACACAGGGTTCGCCCTGATCCAGAATATCGGCGATCCAGCGGTGGATTTCGCCCACTTCGCCGTCCGCATGGGTCCGCCGCCGCCGCACGTCGAGCGTCCGGCGGGCATGGCGCTCGGCCAGCTTCAACGCGGCATGGACCATGGCTTCGCTCGCATCGGGTTCCAGGATATGCGTGGCCCCCGCCGCTAGGAACGCGTCCAGCGTGTCGGGGGCCGAATCGGGCACCGATACCAGCATGGCCGCCCCCGTCGCGGCGATCACCGCGCCCAGCGCCTGCGCCGCGCGAAGCCCGGCATCACCCTCCCCCCGCGCATCGATCAGGGCGACGCGCGCCTCGCTGGCCAGAAAGGCGCTAACCAGCATGTCGCCCGACGGATGCTCGCCATCGCGCGGCGCCATCGACCAGATCGCCCAGCCACCACGGATGATCGCTTCGTCCAGCATCGCAGAATGACGGAACGAAAGCGCAAAGATCGCCGTTCCCCTGCGGTGGGCGTTAAAACCGAATTCATCCTGCGTCATGGGCGCACCCTATCCACCGCCACTGGGATCACCAACGGCAATCGATCTTGTTCGCGTCCCGCCTTGGGGCTACCATCATGACGATGGGGCGTGCCAATAATTCGTCCGATCATGCGGATGCCGTCGGTATGACGGATCGGCGCCCGGCCAACGGGTCGCTGGTCGATCGTCATGGCCGCACGATCCGCTATCTGCGCATTTCGGTTACCGACCGCTGCGACCTGCGTTGCCGCTATTGCATGGCCGAGCAGATGACCTTTCTGCCCCGCGCCAAGCTGCTGAGCCTGGACGAAATCGCGATCATCGCCGAGCGGTTCATCGCGCGCGGCGTGACCCGCATCCGCCTGTCGGGGGGCGAACCGCTGGTTCGGCGCGACGTCGTCGACCTGGTCAAGCGGCTGGGCGGCCATGTCGGCCAGGGCCTGGAAGAGCTGACCATGACCACCAACGGCACCCGGCTGGCCGACCATGCGCAGGGACTGGTCGATGCGGGCGTGCGGCGGATCAATGTCAGCCTCGACAGCCGCGACCCCGAACGCTTTCGCTATATCACCCGGCACGGCGATGTCGGTCAGGTGATCCATGGCATCCTCTCCGCGCGCGATGCGGGGCTTGCGATCAAGATCAACATGGTCGCGCTCAAGGGGATGAACGAAGACGAGATCGCTTCGATGCTATCGTGGTGCGTTTCGGAGCGATTGGACCTGTCCCTTATCGAGACGATGCCGCTGGGCGCAATCGATGAGGACCGGGTCGACCGCTTCCTGCCGCTGACCGCCGTGTTCGACCGGCTGGCGGCGGAATTCCCGCTGGTCCGCGCCGGGCATCGGACCGGCGGCCCCGCGCGATACTGGCAGGTGGAGGGCAGCCAGACCCGGCTCGGCCTGATCTCCCCCCTCACCGCGAATTTTTGCGACGGCTGCAACCGGGTGAGGCTGACGACCGAAGGCAAGCTGTATATGTGTCTGGGTCATGAGGATCAGGTGGATTTGAAGGCCGCACTGCGGGACGGAGGCATCGAGGCGCTGGACATGGCGATCGATGCAGGGCTGGCGGCCAAGCCCGCCCGGCATGATTTCCGCATCGAGGCGGGATCGGCCCCGGCGGTGTCGCGCCATATGAGCGTGACCGGCGGATGACCCTTCCCGTCCGGCGGGCGCTCGTCGCCTCGCCCACCGCGCAGGCTCAGGCGGCGGCCGCCGACCTGCTGCAAAGCGCCGACTGGGTTGATTTCGACGAGGCCGATTACGTCATCGCGCTGGGCGGCGACGGCTTCATGCTCCAGACGCTGCACCGGATGCTGGAGCGGCGGCGCGGCGCAGTGCCCGTGTTCGGCATGAACCTGGGCACGGTCGGCTTCCTGATGAACGAATGGCGCGGCTATGGGCTGGAGGATCGCCTCGCCCGCGCCAAGCCGTTCCGCGTCACCCCGTTGAAGATGACCGCGACAGGCATCGATGGCCGCGTCCATACCCTGCCCGCGATCAACGAGGTCTCGCTGCTGCGCGAAACCCGCCAGACCGCCAAGCTGGAGGTCATGGTGAACGAACGCATCGTCCTGCCTGAACTGGCGTGCGACGGCATCCTGGCCGCCACGCCCGCCGGATCGACCGCCTATAATTTCTCGGCACAAGGTCCGATCCTGCCGCTCGGCTCGGCGCTGATCGCACTGACCCCGATCAGCCCCTTCCGCCCCCGGCGCTGGCGCGGCGCGATCCTGCCCGACAAGGCGCGTATCTCGATCAAGGTCCTCGACCCCGGCAAGCGCCCCGTCTCGGCCGTGGCAGACCAGCGCGAGGTCCGCGACGTGGCGCAGGTGGATATCTGCATGGACCGTTCGCGCGAGCTGACGCTGATGTTCGATCCCGAACATGCGCTCGACGATCGCATCACGATGGAGCAGTTCGTCTCCTAAAGTCGACAGGGGAGCTGCAAATCCTCCCCGGCACGGGGAGGTGTCAGGCCGAAGGCCTGACGGAGGGGGGCTTCCGCAAAGTGCATCCTATGTGGCGCACCCCCTCCACCATGCTGCGCATGGTCCCCCTCCCCTTGCAGGGGAGGAATGGAATGCTGATTGCCACCGTCCCGCATTTATCCACAGCTTTGACGCACAGACTTACGCAAAAGCGTCAAAAAAGGGGTTGCGGCTTTTTCCGAGCCCTTTATAGGACCCCTCCACAGCGCCGGAACATTCCCTGATAGCTCAGCGGTAGAGCTCTCGACTGTTAATCGAGCGGCCGTAGGTTCGAATCCTACTCAGGGAGCCACCGGCGCTGTCTTCTTCCAGACAGCACCAGTCATGACGGATCACCCGTCGATCACATGCGGTACGAACCGCGCGGTGTTCGAGGTGATAAGCCCATCCTCGCGGATACCCATCCCCGCCGGCGCACCGTCGACCACCCAGCTGCCCAGCACCGGAAAACATCCCGGCGCCGTCTCCGGCAGACGATAGAGCGACTGGTAGATATAGCCCTCCTCGCCATAGTCTCCCTCCGTCGCCGCGACGATGCTCCCCGCCTTGCGGATCGAGACGTTCGCGCCCTCGCGCGACAATAGCGGCTTGGCCACCGCATCGCCGTTCGGCACCGAGAAGCTGGCGGGCAGCAGATTGGGATGGCCGGGAAACAGATCCCATAGCACCGGCAGGATCGCCTTGTTCGACCAGATCATCTTCCAGATCGGCTCGATCCAGCTCAGGTCGCCGCGCTCCAGATTGTCGAGCAGCGGCCCGGCAAACTCCTCATGCACCAGCCATTCCCACGGATAGAGCTTGAACAGCGCCTCGATCCGCATGTCCGCTTCATCGACGAAGCAATGCGTGTCGTGGTTCCAGCCGATCCGGTCCATCAATATGGGGATGGTGGTGATGCCCGCCGCCTCGGCCGTGTCTCGCAAATAGGCGGCGGTGACGGCGTCCTCGCCGGCCGGGTCCTCGACATGCGCGACATGCAGCGTGGCGGGCAAAGCGGGCGCGATCTCGGTCCAGCGCGCGACCAGTGCCTCGTGCAGGCTGTTATACTGGTCAAGTGCAGGGAAACACTCGTCCTTCCACGCCCATTGCACGACGGCGGCCTCCAGCAGCGAAGTCGGCGTGTCGCAGTTGAACTCGAAGAGCTTCGGCGCACCCGAACCGTCATAGCCCAGGTCAAACCGCCCGAAATTCAGCGCGGGTGGCTCGGCCTCCCAGGCTTCGCGGATCGGGTCGTGAAAGACGGGCGGGATGGCAAAGCGGTTCAGAAGCTTGGGGTCGCTGACCACCGCCTCCCCCGCCGCCAGGAACAGCCGGTACAACTCGCTGGTCGCCCGCTCGATATTGTCGATCTGGGCGCGGGTAAAGCGATAGCAGGCGCTCTCGTCCCAATAGGGCCGCTCGCGCCCCTCATGCCAGATCAGGCCCAGCGCCTCGACCTTGGCCTGCCAGTCGGGCCGGGGGGTCAGCGTCTGGCGGATCATGCGTGGATGCTGCCGAAGCGACGTGCCGAACTGCCGAAGCCACCACGGCTGACGGCGGCGGACCGGGTCATCGCGCTGCCGGGCGGAGCATAGGCATAACGGGCGCCGGTCGCGGCGCGGAAGCTACCACCGGTCGCGCGTTCGCCGAACCAGGGAATGGCGCGGCCACGCCCGAGAAAATACCAGAAGGCTCCACCGCCACTGCCGACGCGATGCTGGCGACAGCGATCGTCGGGCAGACGCACGCCCTGCGCATCGGTGCAGATCGCCGTGTCGCGATCGGTCGTCCAATTGTCATCGGCTTTGGCGCGATTACAGCCGCTTGCCAGCAGTGCCGCGGCCATTGCGGTCGTCAGTCTCAGATCAAATGCCATATCGGCCCTCCCGCGCACATCATGGTGCAGCGGCGGCGTGCTTGGCCAGAAAAATGAAAGGGCGCCGGTGAACCCTGTCACCGACGCCCGTCGTTCCGCCAAGCTTAGCGGCAGCGGACCTTGCCGCGATCGATCGAGCGGCCGAGCAGCGCACCACCGCCCGCGCCCAGCAGCGTGCCCAGCGTCCCGCCGCCGATCACATTGCCCAGCACGCCACCGCCGACCGCACCGACCACCAGGCCGGTGGTGCCGTCATTGCGCTTGCAATAGGTGCGCCCGTCGCGACCACGGAAGACCTGATCGTCGCGGTTCAGTCGACGCTCGCGGTAATTGCCACGGCGGTAATCGCGCGAGGCATCCCAATCGTCACGATCGCCATGCCAGCGATAATCACGATTTTGGGCGACGGCAGGGGTCGCGGCTATGGGGGCGGCAACGGTAACGACGGCCAAAGCGGCGAGCAGGGCTTTCATGGCAGGTCTCCTTATCCTCAAACGGGCACAACGCGCCTGCCGCAAAGCTGTTCAATTCGGCCCCGACTGGCACCGATGGGACGGGTCGGGCATTGAGAGGCCATGCGCCAAGCCACCACCATCATCACCGTCGACACCCATGGCCAGGGCCTGACCGAGATCACCCGACCCGTCACCGCCTGGGTGCGCGAACAGGGCATGGACGAAGGGCTGCTGACCCTGTTCTGTCGACACACCTCGGCCTCGCTCATCATCCAGGAAAATGCCGCACCCGAGGTGAAGACCGACATCCTGGACTATTTCGCGCGGATCGCGCCCGAGGATGCCCGCGCCTATGCCCATGACGACGAAGGGCCGGACGATATGCCCGCCCATTTGCGCAGCATCCTGACCGGCGTCCAACTGTCCATCCCGCTGATCGGCGGGCGGCTGATGTTGGGCACATGGCAGGGCATTTACCTGTTCGAGCATCGCCGCGCCCCGCACCGGCGACAGATTGCAATCCATATGGCGGGCATGTGACGCACATTTCATCGCGGGAGCCAAACCGTTCATCGACCGTTCTGCCGGGGTGGGTTAGACCGGTGCCAGCTACAGGGCTGTTGTCGTCGGGCCTGGTCGGGCGGCAAGGAAAGGAAGAAGTGTCCATGCAATTCGGTCGGAAGATCGCGCTCGCGCTGCTCGGCGCCAGCACCTTGATGGTCGCGGGATGCGCGACCGAAACCACCTATCGCCCGGCGACGGGTTCGGGCTTCTACCGCACCGGCTATTCGGACCAGCAGCTGGAGCCGGGTCGCTTCATCGTCAGCTTCGCGGGCAACACCGTGACGTCGCGCGACACGGTCGAGCGCTATCTGCTCTACCGCGCGGCCGAACTGACGCTGGCCAATGGCTATGACTATTTCGTGATGGCCGATCGCGACACCCAGCTGCGCTCGCGCACCTATTCGACGCCGGGCGCCTTCGGGCCGGGCTTCGGCGGCTGGGGTGGCGGCTGGTGGGGGCCATCGTGGCGCTATTACGGCCGCGGCTTCGGCTGGCGCAGCTGGGACCCGTTCTGGGGTGATCCCTTCTTCGGCAACAACATGGATATCAATACCATCGACCGCTACGAAGCGACCGCCGAGGTCGTGATGCGCAAGGGGCCGATCCCGCGCGACAATCTGCGCGCCTTCGACGCCCGCGCGATCGTCAGCACGATCGGGCCGACGGTGGTGATGCCGAAGTAATTCGGCCGGATTATCGGATCATGGGGCGGCGACCTTTCGGGGTGGCCGCCCTTTTCTTTTGGGTCAGGGCTTATCACCGCGCACGCGGCGGGCGTTGACCATGCCGCGCAATGCTTCGGTGCGGACCTGCAGCTCGCGTTCTTCGGACAGCGAAAGGCCATCCTGCGCAAAGCGCTGGCCCAACTCACCAATCGCGGCATACTCCCGCTTGAAGGATCTGGCCTCGGCGCGCGATATGTCGCCGCTGCGCCGTCCCTCGCGGATCGACCGACGAATGTCGCGTCGGTCGGCCGCGACGCTCGGCTGGTTGGGCATGGCGAGGATATCGGCGGGTGGCCCGGCGCTGACGAACTGCGCGGGCGCCGCAGCGGGTAGCGCAGCTGTCATGGCGGCCAGAATCGCATAGCGTTTCATGATGGATACTCCCTGTCGGCGGAGGATCGCGCCGCGTCACTGAACGGAACCTGTCTATTCCTCCCCTGCAAGGGGAGGTGGCAGTCCGTAGGACTGACGGAGGGTGTCACCCGTTGCGAGCTCGGTCCCCCTTCACCGACCTAGCTGCCCCTCCACCACCGCTTTGCGGTGGTCCCCCTCCCCAAGCGTAGCTCGGGGAGGAATAGAAAAGGCGGCGAACCGAAGCTCGCCGCCCTATCATTCCGTCGATCGAAGAACGATCAGGCCGTCACGGCCCCGTGGCAATGCTTGTACTTCAGGCCCGAGCCGCAAGGGCACGGCGCGTTCCGGTTGACGCGGCCTTCCCACTCGGCAGGATCGGTGCCCAGGTCCATGCCTTCGGGCTGCGGGATCTGCATCGGCGGCATCTGCGGCTGGAGCAGGCCACGCGCCGCGGCATCCCAGTCATTCGTATTGTCCTCGCCGGTGAACGGATCGAAGTGCGAGGTGATGAAGTCCGGCAGTTCGGGCAGCTCCGGCGGTGCCTGCAACTGGAACTGGGCGTAGGCGATGGTGCGCGTGACGTCCTCGCGGATATTGTCGAGCATCCGCTGGAACAGCGAAAACGCCTCGTGCTTATACTCGTTGATCGGCGTCTTCTGCGCATAGGCGCGCAGGTGGACGACCTGGCGCAGCGCGTCGAGCGTCGCCAGATGCTCCTTCCAGTGATGGTCCAGATTCTGGAGCAGGATCGACTTCTCGACGCTGGTCCAGGTGTCGGGCTCCAGTTCCCTGGCCTTGGCCTCGACCATCGCGTCGGCCTCGGCGGTCACGCGCTCCAGCACGATCTCGGGGTCGATCGCTTCCTCGGTCATCCAGTCGTCGATTGGCAGCTCGAGGTTCAGCAGGTCCTTCAGCTGCTGCTTCATGCCTGCGACATCCCACTGCTCGGGATAGCTGTTGGGCGGGCAGGCGGTGCCGACGATCGCGTTCACCGTCTCGGCGCGCATGTCGGCCACGACCTCGCCCACCGTCTCGGCATCCATGATGTCGGCGCGCTGCTCGTAGATGACCTTGCGCTGGTCGTTCATCACGTCATCATATTCGACGACCTGCTTGCGGATGTCGTAGTTGCGCGCCTCGACCTTCTTCTGCGCGGTCTCGATCGCCTTGGACAGCCACTTGCTGCCGATCGCCTCGCCATCTTCGATATTGCTGCGCATCATCTTGGCGAACAGCGTGTCCGGGCCGAAGATGCGCAGCAGGTCGTCGTCCAGGCTGAGATAGAAGCGCGACAGGCCCGGATCGCCCTGACGACCCGAACGGCCACGCAGCTGGTTGTCGATGCGGCGGCTTTCGTGGCGCTCGGTGCCCAGCACGAACAGGCCGCCCGCCTCCAGCACCTTCTGCTTTTCCTCGATGATCTCGGCACGGATGCGGGTCGCCGCCTCCTCATATTCGGGCGTGCCCTCGACCATATCGGGATGCTCGTCGAGCATCCGGAATTCCAGATTGCCGCCGAGCTGGATATCGGTGCCGCGACCCGCCATGTTGGTCGCGATGGTGACGGCGCCCAGACGGCCCGCCTGCGCGACGATATGTGCCTCCATCTCGTGATAGCGGGCGTTCAGCACCTTATGCGGCACGGCTTCCTGGGTCAGGAATTCGCTGAGCAGCTCCGACTTCTCGATCGACACGGTGCCGACCAGCACCGGCTGGCCCTTGGCGGCGTGGTCGCGGATCTTCTTGGCGATCGCCAGGAACTTGTCCTGGGTGTTCTTGTAGAATTCGTCCTCCTCGTCCACGCGCGCGATGGGCACGTTGGTCGGGATGGTGACGACATTGATCTTGTAGATGTCGTAGAACTCGCCCGCTTCCGTGGCGGCGGTGCCGGTCATGCCCGAAATCTTCGGATACATGCGGAAATAGTTCTGGAAGGTGATCGAGGCCATGGTCTGGTTCTCGGGCTCGATATTGACGCCCTCCTTCGCCTCGACCGCCTGGTGCAGGCCCTCCGACCAGCGACGCCCGTCCATCATGCGGCCGGTGAACTCGTCGATGATGACGACCTTGCCGTCCTTCACGATGTAATCGGTGTCGCGCTTGAACATCATGTTCGCGCGCAGCGCCTGGTTCAGGTGGTGGACGACCTGCGTATTCTCGAAGTCGTAGAGATTCTCGCCCTGGAGCAGCCCCGCCGCCTCCAGCAGACGTTCAGCGCGCTCGGTGCCGTCCTCGGTCAGGATGATCGACTTCTGCTTTTCATCCTTCTCGTAATCGTCGGCGGTCAGCTGCTTCACGATCGCATCGACGCCGATATACAGCTCGGACTTGTCGTCGGTCGGACCGGAGATGATCAGCGGCGTGCGCGCCTCGTCGATCAGGATCGAGTCGACCTCGTCGACGATCGCGTAGTTGAAGGGGCGCTGCACCATCGACGACCGCTCATACTTCATGTTGTCGCGCAGATAGTCGAAGCCGAACTCGTTGTTCGTGCCATAGGTGATGTCGGCATCGTACGCCGCGCGACGCTGCGCATCGTCCAGATTGGGGATGATGGTGCCGGTGGTCAGGCCCAGGAAGTTGTAGACCCGGCCCATGGTCGCGGCGTCGCGGCTGGCGAGGTAGTCGTTGACCGTGACGACATGCACGCCCTTGCCGGGCAGCGCGTTCAGATAGGTGGCGAGCGTGGCGACCAGTGTCTTGCCCTCGCCGGTGCGCATCTCGGCGATCTCGCCCCGGTGGAGCACGATGCCGCCGATCATCTGCACGTCATAGTGACGCTGGCCCAGCACGCGGCGTGCGGCCTCGCGCACGGTCGCGAACGCCTCGGGCAGCAGGCTGTCGAGGGTTGCGCCGTTGTCCAGCTGTTCGCGGAACTTGACCGTCTGCGCGGCGAGTTGCGCGTCGGTCATCGCCTCCATCTCTGGCTCGAACGCGGCGATCTTGGCGACGGTCGGCTTGAGCGACTTGACGTAACGGTCGTTGGACGAACCGAACAGGGACTTGGCGAGGCCGCCGAACATAAGCGATTTCCTGACTGAAATATCGTGAGATAGGCGCAGCGCCGGTCGAAGCGGGGCGCGCGCGACTGCAATGGCAAGGGATAGGGTCGGCCACGGCCGACGCCGGGGCTATTCGCGCCGACGGCCCATGAAGATCGCGGCGATCGGCCGGGGCGTCACGGCCCGGAACATGCCAAGCGGCCGGGCGCTGTCCACCAGCGCGGCGAGCGCCTGCACCGGCCGGGTCGCGGCGCGCGCGACGGCGGCCTGCTTGGCCGCGGCCACGATGCAGCGCTCGGCAACGACCCCCCGCGCCTCCTGCCCACGCGCGCTTGCGCCCACGCCGGTCAGCGCGGACAAAAGGGCAGAAAGGAGCAGAAGCAGGTTCATGCGAGGCTTGTCTTAGGCAGATACGCGCGGCGCGTCCATCCGTTGCACATCTTCGCGCCGTGCAACGATGATTGCTATCGATCCCTTACCGCGCGGGCGGCAGGATTTGATAGGCCGACTGTGTCTGCTCGTAGCCCGACCTGGGCGTATCGGGCGTGACGACGAATGATTCGCTTCGCTGGCATGGCGTCGGAATATGAGTGGTATCCACCGGCCCGACACCGACCGACCATTGGCAATCCACGGCTCGGCCTTGCGCGTCGATCGTGAAGCTGACCCGATAGCGTTGCAGGAGCGTCATGCCCTGCGGCAAATCGCCGCCCAGCGGCGAGTCGTTCCCGAAAACGAGGTCCTGAACGACGAAATAGCGGAAGCGGGGAGGAGAGGCCATGCCGCTATGCTGCCTGATCCCCTCCCTCAACGGTTCGATCGAAGCCGGACACGATATGGGCATCGCCTCATTACCGGGCATGGTATGGGCCAGACAGGCACTGACCCGGCCATCGTCTTCCGCCGTCAGTTCCGAACGCATGGCGGAGGAAACAGGCCATACATTTGGGCTGTCAGGAAGTTGCCAGCGGATTCGCAGGCTATAATGGCTGGAAACCGCCCTTCCCCGCTTGTCCGTCGCTGCCCGAAACAGACCGTCGACCGACTGGACGAGGTGGCACGTCTGGTCGTTGAGAGAAGGGGTGGCGGCCTCGACGATCGCACACCCCGTCACGCTACCTTGTGCGTCAATGGTGAGATCGGCCACGACCAACCCTTGCTCCCCGGCACGAGCCGCCGCCGGAGGATAATGGTCAGGCCCGAAAAGCGCCCCAATATCACCGATCAATTCAGCTTTGGGGCTGCCATCGTCCTGCACGTTCATGGCGCCTGCCAGGACCATCAACCCTAGCGTTATCACCGGCATGTCGATCCTTCTTCCCAAAATCGCGTGACGCCCCCTCAACCCGTTGCAGCGCGCGCGCGCAAGAGGCAAAGCACGGGGCCATGAGCACCGCCACCTCGCCCCTCGCCCAGCCCTTTCCCGCCCTGCCTGCGATCGATGGCGTGACGCTTCGCGTTGCGCGCGCGCAGTACAAGAAGTGGGATCGCACCGACCTGACCTTCGTGACGCTGCCCGAGGGCACGAGCGTGGCGGGCGTGCTGACCACCAGCAAATGTCCCAGCCCGGAAGTGGAATGGTGCCGCCAGGCGCTGGTGTTGGGTCAGGCGCGTGCGCTGGTCGTCAATGCGGGCAATTCCAACGCCTTTACCGGCCATCGCGGCCGCGCCGCCGTCGAGGCGATCGCCGCGCGCACCGCCGCCGCGATGGAATGCCAGCCCTCGGACGTCTTCGTCGCCTCGACCGGGGTGATCGGTGTGCCGCTGCCCATCGACAAGGCCGAAGCCGGGCTGGACGCCGCCTTCACCGCCGAGCCCTGTGGCTGGCAAGAGGCCGCCGCGACGATCATGACCACCGACACCTTTGCCAAGGGCGCGACGACGACCGCTATCGTCGATGGCCGCACGGTGACACTGGCGGGCATTATCAAGGGCTCGGGCATGATCGCGCCGGACATGGCGACGATGCTCGGCTTCATCTTCACCGATGCCGCCGTCGCCCCGGAATTCCTGCAACGTGCGCTGAGCGCCGCCAATGGTCGCAGCTTTTCGTGCATCACGGTCGATGGCGACACCTCGACCAGCGACACGGTGCTGGCCTTCGCGACCGGCAAGGCGGGCAATGCGCCGCTGGTCGATGACGAGAGTGACGGCGCGGATGCGTTCCGCGCGGCGCTGGCCGATCTCTGCCACCAGCTCGCGTTGCTGGTGGTGCGCGATGGCGAAGGCGCGACCAAGCTGATCGAAATTCGCGTCGAGGGCGCGGAGAGCGACCGTTCTGCCCATCGCATCGCCATGTCGATCGCCAACTCGCCGCTGGTGAAGACCGCGATCGCGGGTGAGGACGCCAATTGGGGCCGCGTCGTCATGGCCGTCGGCAAGGCAGGCGAACCCGCCGAGCGCGACAGGTTGTCGATCCGTTTCGGCGAGACGCTGGTGGCCAAGGACGGTCTGGCGGTCGAGGGGTATGACGAAGCCCCGGTCGCCGCGCATCTCAAGGGGCAGGAGATCGCGGTCGGCGTCGATCTGGGCCTGGGCGAAGGCGTCGCGACGGTTTGGACCTGCGACCTGACGCACGGCTATATCTCGATCAACGCCGATTATCGGAGCTGACGCCGATGCTGACCATCTGGGGCCGGATCAACTCGCACAACGTCAAGAAGGTCGTCTGGCTGGCCGAGGAAATGGGGCTGGCCTATGACCGCCGCGACGTCGGCGGCCCGTTCGGGATGGACGAGGCGTACCGCACGCTCAATCCCAATGCGCTGATCCCGACGATCGAGGATGACGGCTTCGTCCTGTGGGAGTCGAACAGCATCCTGCGCTATCTGGCGGCCAGCCATGGCGGAGAGGCTTTCTATCCCGCCGACGCGCAGCGGCGGGCTTCGGTCGAGCGGTGGATGGACTGGGGCTTCAGCTGGGCCGACGCGATCCGGCCGATCTTCTTCCAGCTGGTGCGCACCGAGGCCGACAAGCGCGATGCCGCGCTGATCGAGCGGAGCGTGGCGCGGGCGGCGGATCTGTCGGCGATCCTGGACGATGTGCTGGGGCGGCAGGAGTGGCTGTCGGGGGATGCGTTCGGGATCGGCGATATCCCGGTCGCGGCCTATGCCAATACGTGGTTCCAGCTGCCGGTCGAGCGGCCGTCGCGGCAGAATATGGAGCGCTGGTATGCGGCGTTGCAGGACCGGGCGCCGTTTCGTGATGTGGTGATGATCCCGCTGAGTTAACGGAGCAATGGTCTCTGTGAGACCTCTTGCCCTCCCCCATCCCCTCCCGTTTACGGGAGGGGCGTGCCCAGCTCGACGCACCGGGCACAAAAAAGCCCCTCCCGCAGGCGGGAGGGGTTTGGGGAGGGAAAGGCCACAAGCGGTCGTCTCGGTGAGACTCCCTGCCCTCCCCCATCCCCTCCCGCAAGCGGGAGGGGCGTGCTCAAATCAGACCTTACAGCGCGCCTTCGAGCCAGGCCTTGATCCGGCCCTTGGGCTCCGCGCCGACCTTGGTCGCGGCGGCGGCACCGCCCTTGAACAGAATCATCGTCGGGATACCGCGCACACCGTAACGGCCGGGCGCGTCGGGATTGTCGTCGATGTTCAGCTTGGCGATCGTCACCTGCTCGCCCAGTTCCTCGGACAGCTCTTCCAGCGACGGGCCGATCATCTTGCACGGTCCGCACCACTCGGCCCAGAAATCGACCAGCACCGGCTTGTCGGAGTTCAGGACGTCCGCTTCGAAGCTGGCGTCGGTGATCTGCTTGGTTGCCATAGTCTCAATACTCCTTGGATTGTCATCCATCTAGGACGCGCGCGTCGGTCGCTCAACCACCGAGCGGCAAGCTTTGCTCCCGGTCGCGATAGCCGGGCTTGTGCGCGGCCAGCAACGCGTCGGGCACGGTGATCAGGCGCGGCCCGGCCGTATAGAGCAGCGCGACCGACACCCGCCGTCCCGGAAAGATCACCTCCAGCGCGGCGGCATAGCCCGCCATCTGGGCAAGGTGGAACACCGGCACATCGTCGATCCCGCCCGGCGCGCGCCGCCCGGTCTTATAGTCGATCAGCCGGACCTCCCCTGCGTCGATCAGCAGCCGGTCGACCCGCCCCGACACGACCAGGCCGTTGGCGAGCGTCGCCGCGATCGGCGCTTCGGCCAGCGAACCCGGCCCGAACAGCGGCGCATAGGCCGGATCGTCGAGGATCGCGAACACCGCCCCCGTCACATCGGCGCGCAAGGCCGCATCCGCGACCCCCGCCGCCTGGGTCAGCCAGCGCTCGGCCGCGCCCCGCCGCGCGTCGGGCGCAACCGGCGGCAGGCGTTCGAGCAGGCCGTGGATCAACCGCCCCCGTTCGGCCGCCGCACGCATGGCAGGCGTGGGGGGCGGATCGGCAACCATGTCCTCGCCCAGCTGCGACGGTGCGAGCGGACGCGGCGGACGCGACTCCTGCGGCGCGGGCGCATGGACCCATTCGGGCAAGGCCACATCTTCGCGCGGCGCAACGACGACCGCACCCGGGCGCGGCGCCACCGGCTGTTGCGGCATGGTGCCGAGGAACTGGCGCGACTGGCCATCGCCCGGCTCGACCTCGGCCACGCCCAGCGCGGTCATGGCGCGGGCGCAAGTGGCATACCAGCTGTGCATCGGCGGTATGCCCGCCGCCCGCTTGCCCAGCGCGCCGGTGACGACCAGCTGTTCCTCCGCGCGCGTCGCCGCGACGTAGAAGAGCCGCCAATGCTCGGCCAGCTCGCGCGCGGCGATCTCGGCCGCCACAGCATCCAGCGGGCCGCCCCGTTCGTCGGCGCGCGGCGGAAACACCGGGATGGGTTGGGCGCCCGGCTCTGGTGTCCAGCGCAGGATCGAACGCGGCGCAGCCGTCGGATCGGCGGTCGCGTCGGCGAGGATGACGAGCGGCGCCTGCAACCCCTTGGACCCATGCGCCGTCATCACCCGCACCGCGTCCAGTGGCGCGGACGGATCGCGCACGATCTCGACATCGCCGCGATCGAACCAGTCGAGGAACCGCTGGAGCGAGGGCGTCGTCGTGCTCTCGAAGGTCAGCGCGGCGTTGAGCAGTTCCTCGATCGGATCTCGCGCCTCGGTCCCAAGCCGCCGGATCAGCTTGCGGCGACCGTCGAGCGGGCCGGAGAGCAATTCCTCCAGAAACTGGTAGGGCGTCGACACGTCGGCGCGCGCCAGCATCTGGCGGAGCGGCGCAAGGTCTTCGGCAGGCAGGGTCCGCGTCAGATGCCCCCAGAGCGATCCCCGCTCGCGGTGCCCGGCGGCCATCAACCGCTCCTGCGACCAGCCGATCAGCGGCGACACCAGCAGCGACGCCAGCGACAGGTCATCCTCGGGCTGGAGCGCGAACCGCACCGTCGCCAGCAGATCCTGCACCGCCAGCGGCGCGTTCAGCCGCAACCGGTCGACGCCCGCCACCGGCACCCCCTCGGCATAGAGCCGCGCAACGATCAGCGAGGCGAGGTCGCCGCGCCGCTTGACCAGGATCATGATGTCCTGAGGCTCCAGCCGGCGGCCCTTGCTCTCCAGCATGACGCCATCGTCCAGCCAGCGACGGACCGCCCGCGCGATGTCGGTCGCGACCTTGCGCACCGCATCGTCGATCCAGCCTTCCTCGTCCTCGTCGCTGCCGCCCGCCACGACGGGCGGCCAGAGCGTGACGCGGCCCGGCCCCTTCACCTCACTGGCGTGGCGTTCGACTTCACCCGCCATCCCCATGCCGGGTTCGCCCAGCGCCTCGATCGCCGCGTCGACAAACTCCAGGATCGGCGTGGTCGAACGGAAGCTGTGGGTCAGCGACAGCTGGTTGAACGGCAGGCCGCGCTCTTCGGGCGGCCATTCGTCGTCGCCCGCCACCTCGTCCGCGCGGCGCGAGAAATGCAGTTCGGCCGCCTGGAAGTTGATCGGGTCGGTGCCCTGGAAGCCGAAGATCGCCTGTTTGTGATCGCCGACCGTGAATAACGTGCGCGTCGAGGGCGCATAAAGCCCGCGCCCGACGAAGAACTCGTCGGCCAGCGCGCGGACGATCCGCCACTGGTGCGCATTGGTGTCCTGCGCTTCGTCGATCAGGACATGCTCGGTCACCTGATCCAGCTTGTAGCGGACCCATTCGCCGATGCCCGGCCGCTCCAGCAGTTCGACCGTAGTGCGGATCAGATCGTCGAAATCGACCGCGCCGATCGCCCGCTTCGACAGGGTATAGGCACGGGCATAGTCACGACCCACGCTCAGCGCATCGGCCAGCAGATCGGCATGGCGCGCGCGAGCCGCGAGGCCGAGCAGATGGCGGCACGCCTCGCCCAGTTCGCGCGCCATGTCCTCATAATCGGGGTCGGCATCGGTCAGCTTCTTGGACGCCTTGCGCGGTTCGCCCTTGGCGGTGAAGACCGTGCCCATCAGCTCTTCGAGCAGGGCTACCCGCCCCGCCCGGTCGCTGCCGATCCAGCGTTCGAGCGTCGCCGCCGCCTTGCCGCCGGTCGCCGTGCCCCAGGCGCGGTTCGCGCCCGCCAGCCGCACGACGGCATCCTCGTCGATCTCCTCGACTCCCTCGGCGATCGCCTCGTCGATATCGCCCGAGGGAAGGTCGAGCGCGCGCCGCAACCAGGGCTGGATGCCGGTGGGCAGCGCCTCCAGCGCCCCCGGCGCGCGGGCGCAGGCGGCGAGGAAGCCTTCCGCCCCGCCCTCGCCCAGCCGCAGTGATAACGCGCCGACCGTCTCGACAGGGCCGGTGCGCCCTTCGCGCTCGGCGGCCTCGAGCATCCGGGCCAGCGCCTCGCGCGCCAGCACCGCCTCCTCGCGCGCCTCCAGCGGGCGGAAGCCCGGGGCCAGCCCAGCCTCGACCGGGAAGGCGGCGAGCAGCCCCTGGCAGAAACCGTGGATCGTCTGGATGCGAAGCCCCCCGCCCGGCGCGTCGAGTACGCGCGCGAACAGCGTCCGCGCCCGGTCGCGCAGGTCCGGCATGGGTGTTTCCCCAAGCGCCTTCAGGTCGCGAAACAGCTCGGTCTCGGGCATCCGCACCCAGGCGGCGAGACGGCCGTTGATCCGTTGCGCCATCTCGGCCGCGCCCGCCTTGGTGAAGGTCAGGCACAGGATCGCCTCGGGCGCGACGCCGCGCAGGAGGAGGCGGAACACGCGCGCGGCCAGAACCTGCGTTTTGCCCGTGCCCGCCGAGGCGGAGAGCCAGACATGCGCGGCGGGGTCGCTCGCGGCGGCCTGATCGCCCTTCAGCGGGGGGAGATTGGCCATGGGGCGGGCGCTCATGCGGCCTGCTCCGGGCGACCGGAGTCCCGTGCGCTTCGACTTCGACACGCAGCGTCGAAGTTTATCCTGAGCGGCTGGCTTGCCAGCCAGCCGAAAGGCTCAGCGTGAACGGAGGTTGGGAGGGGGTGCAATCCCCACACGCCGTTCAGCCTGAGCGAAGTCGAAGGCCACGCCCCGCCATCGCCCAGAAGGATGGTCATCCCCTGCACTTCGACTTCGCTCAGTGCGAACGGAGGTGGGGATTTACCGATCACGGCCATACCATTCATCCCGCCGCATCAGCTGGTCATATTCCGCATAGGGTGCATATTCCGGCACCAGCTTGGCCGTGAACGGCGCATCGCCGGTCAGCCACTGGCCCGCCGCCTCGGCAAAATTCGCCGCCGCGATGGACACGAACTCGTCGGTCCGGATCCGCTCGCGCTTGCCGTCGGGATCGACCGGCGTGGCGATATAGCCCAGCCCCTCGCGCCCACGTCCCAGCGACCAATATTCGAACCCGCCCGCCTTGCCGGACACATCTTCGAACCCGCCCCGCTCGGCGATCAGGCCGAGCAGGCCGAGTTGCAGGCTGAACCCCTCCCGCACCGCCGTGGTCGAGGGCGGCTTGCCGGTCTTGTAGTCGATCACGACCAGCGATCCGTCCGCCGCCTTGTCGATCCGGTCGAACCGGCCGGTCAGCGTCACGCCCGCCAGCTTGGCCGCGCCCTTGCCCTCGGCGCTCAGGACATGGCGGCCCTCGGCGGCCTTTGCCGCGACCTCGGCCGCGATCCAGTCGATCGCTTCGACCAGGCGCGGCTGCCACAGCGCGCGCATCATCGGATGGGTCCGCTGGTCGCGCAGCATCGCCAGCGCACGGGGGCGCAGCGCCTCGACCTCGCAAGCGTCCTCCTTCCACCACATCTCCAGGATATCGTGGACCGCGGTGCCGCGCCACGCCGCGCTGGGGTCGGCATCGACCGGATCGAGCGGCGACAGGCGCAGCACCCTGCGCGCGTAAAAGGCGTAAGGATCGGCCTTCAGCCGGTCGACTTCCGTCACCGAGATCGTGGTGGGGCGCAGCGCAGCGGGCGGCTTGGGCGCGGGCCGGTCGACGGGGGCGTAATCGTCCGGGCGATCCAGCTCGACCGCCCAGCGCGCAAGGCTGGGATGCGCCTCGAACCGCTCGCCCGCCATCGCCTGGAGCCGCAGCCAGAAACGCGACGCCAGGGTCGGCCCGCTCGCATCCCGCCTTGCACGGGTCAGGATCGCGCGCGGCGCCCCCATCGCCTGTGCCAGATCATGCGCGGCAATGCCGATCCGCTGCTCCAGCCCGACCAGCCCCAGCAGCGAACGGATACGCGGCGCAAGCCACGGATCGGGCGCGGGACGGCCCGGCCAGACGCCCTCGTTCAGGCCGCCCGCGATCATCAGGTCGGCGGTCTGGAGGCGCGCCTCGATCGGGCCGTAAATGGCCAGACGCGGATGTTGGCCCTCACGCGGGATGGCGCGGATGGCGATCTCATCGAACAGACTGCGCAGGAGGGCGGGCAGCTCGGCAGGGTCGACCCGGGCGGGGCCGTGATCGGCTTCCTCTTCGTAGCCCGCGAGGAACTCCGCCGCCGCGCGACCGGCCGGGCCGGTCCATAGCGCATCGCCGCACAAGGTCTGGCCGCACTCGCGCAGACAGGCGAGCAGGCTGCGCAATCCCTGCGGCCCGTCGCCAAAGGTCCGCCCGACCGCCTCCAGCATGGGCGCGGCCTTGGCCCAGAAGGCAGCGGCGGCCGGCTTGTCGGCGAGGTGCGCCGCGATACCGTCCAGCCCTGGCGCAGGGCGCGGCCCACGCAGCGCGCGGTCGAGCGCGCGAACGCCGTCGAGCCATTCCACCCGCTCCATCTCGCCCCGGATCAGCGGATGCTTGAGCAGCGCCAGCAGCGGCAGCGGCGCGAAAGCTTGCGCGGCGGCCTCTGCCAGTTGCAGCAGGAAGGTGCCCGGCAACAGGATCGACAGGGGCCGCCCGGCGGTGTCGTCGATCAGGATGTTCCACCGCCGACAATGCGCCGCCACCCGCCGCGCCAACGCCCGGTCGGGGGTGACGAGCGCGGCGGTGCGCCCCGGCTCCTCGATCGCCTCGCGCAGCGCCAGCGCGATGGCCTGCGCCTCCTCGGCCGGGGTGGCGAGTTCGATGGTCGAGACTCCCGACAGCCGCCGATCCTCCGCGGGCAGATCGGTCCATTTGCCGGTGAGGTCGGCCGGAGCCATGGCATTGGCGATGGCGCGGCCCCGTGCAGGTCCGGCATCATAGTCCCCGCCGCCGCGCCACACCGTCACTTCGCCGCGCCCGACACCCATCCGGTCGAGCAGCAGCTTCAGCGCATATTGCGGATGGGTTTCGATCGCACGACGGGTGCGGCCCGTCTCGGGATCGGGCTTGTGCGGCCCCAGCGCATTCCATTCCTCGTCGGGCATGGTCAGGTCCAGCCCGGCGAACACCACCGAGCCGCCCGGCATTTCCGACACGCAGCGCAGCAGCCGCGCGACTGCAGGCGCGGTATCGGTGACGCCCGCCGCGCAGACGAACCCGGCGGGTTGTGCCAAGGCCCAGCGCTTGGCGGTCCGGTCGAGCAGCAGTGTCCGCCGCCTCGCCGCATCGATCCGGCCCATCCGCTCCAGAACGCCGGGCCAGCGGTCGAGCACCACCGAGAAGGTCGCCAGCGCCGACTGCCAATGCTCGGTCAGCTCGGGGCCGAGGTCGAGCGCGGCCAATTCGGCCGGGTCGACCTCTTCGACCAGCATCTGGTCGAGCGTGCGGGCCAGATCGCCCGCCAGCCGCACGGCTTCGGCCGCCGTCACCGGCTGGCCCGCGCGCTGGCGCTCCTGCTCGACCAGCCGCGCCAGGATCATCCGGCGCGCCGACGGCGCGATGGCGGGCGGCGGCGGGGCTTCGGCATCGGCGGGGTCCAGCGCGGAGCCCGCCGCCTCACCCAGTTCGGGATCGCCCAGCGCCACCATGCGCGGCAGGATCAGGCCGCCGCCGCTCGCGCGCACAAAGGCTTCGGTCACGGCGCGGACGCCGCGATTGGTCGGCAGCAGGATCATACCCTGCGCCAGCGTCAGCGGATCCCCCCCGCTGCGGCGCATCAGTCCGGCAACCAGCGCATCGGCAAAACCACGATGCGCCGGAATGGTGTGCAGCCTCGGGCGGCGCGGTTCAGCCATCCGCGAGGATCAGCTCCGTCTGCGGGATGGCGCGCGGGGTGCCGACATCGAACCACAGCCCCTGATGCACCTGCCCGAAGGCGCGCCCCGCCTCGATCGCGCGGTTCCAGAACAGGTTGGTCGAAAACGGCCCTTCGGGCGCATCGGCGATCAGGCGCGGATGCAGGATCTGAAGCCCGGTATAGGAAAAGGGCGCGACCCGGCCGGGCTGACGCCGCGCGGTGATCCGGCCATCGGCACCCAGCGAGAAATCGCCCTGCCCGTCATGATTGTGCGCACGCGCCAGCGGCACCATCAGGAGGAGCGCGTCCATCGTCGCTTCGTCCCAGCGCGAGGCAAGCAGGCGGATCGCATCGACCGGCCCGTCGATCCACAGATTGTCGCTGTTGACGACCAGGATCGGATCGTCGCCGAGCAAGGGCCGGGCCTTGACCAGCCCGCCGCCGGTCTCCAGCAACTGCTCGCGCTCGTCCGAGATGATGAGTTCGATCCCGGGAAAGCGGTCCTTCAGATGCGCTTCCAGCTGGTCGGCGAGATAATGGACATTGACCACCGCGCGCTCGACGCCCGCCGCGACCAGTCGGTCGAAGACATGGTCGATCAGCGGCTTGCCCGCCACCGACACCAGCGGCTTGGGACGCGTGGCGGTCAACGGACGCATCCGCTTGCCCAGCCCCGCCGCCATCACCATCGCGGTGCGCGGCACCCGGCCCGAAGGCGTGGGACGAAGCGAGAGTTGCCGGGTCATCGGGACAGCACCTTCGGGTCACCGCGCAACTCGGGCGGCACATTGTCGTCGAACCAGGCCGCGACCGGCGCCAGCACCGGCTGCGACAGGTCACGCTCCAGATAGGCCCAGACGCGCGGGCAGAGCGCCGCATAACGCGGCTTGCCGTCGCGCTTCCAGAGGCGGGTGAAGATACCCAGAATCTTGGCGTTCCGCTGCGCGCCCAGCACATGATAGGCGTTCAGGAACGCCTCCCCCTCGCCGGTCGCGGCCAGATAGCGCCTCAGCATCGCCTCTTCGATCGACGGCTCGACATCGCGCCGCGCATCCTGAAGCAGCGACACGAGGTCATAGGCCGGATGCCCAGCCAGCGCATCCTGGAAGTCGAGCAGGCCGAGCGTGCGCCCAGGCCCGACCAGCATCAGATTCTCGACATGATAGTCGCGCAACACGGTAACGGGCTGGTCCGCCAGCGCATGGGCGAACACCTGATCCCAGGCGGCGCGACAGCCCTCGCCATCGACATCCAGGCCGACAGCGGGCGTGTACCATTCGGGCAGCAGTGCCGCCTCGCGGTGAAGGACGGCGGCGTCATAGGGGGCCAGCCCCTCCGGCGCGTGGGTCCGCAGCGCGACCAGCAGGTCGACCGCATCGCTGTAGAGCTGGACCGTCGTATCGGGATCGGCCTCGATCGCCTCGCGCATCCGGTCGTCGCCGAAATCCTCGATCAGGACCAGACCGCGCACCTCGTCCGCGCCCAGGATCGCGGGCGCGGCAAAACCCTTGGCCAGAAGCCAGCGCGCGATCGCCATGAAGGGACGCGGGTCCTCATGCGGCGGCGGCGCGTCCATCAGGACGGCGCGGCGCGTCCCCAGCGTTACCCGGAAATAACGGCGGAACGAGGCGTCTCCGGCGAGCGGGGCGATCACCGCCCCCTCCCAGCCCAGCGTCGTCAGAAAGGCGGCGGCATCCGCCGGAGGGGTCATATCGGCCATCGGTTTTCCCAGCCCGAGGGTATCTTCGCTGTCAAGATACGTCCGCCGTCCGGGGCCATTTCCAGCGTCAGGGCCAGCGCCTGCGGCCAGGCGCCCTCGCCCGCCCGGTCGGGCCATTCGACGATCAGCGCGGAGTCCCACAGCGCCTCATCAAGTCCCAGTTCCTCCATCTGCTCCGGCCCGTCGAGGCGGTAGAGATCGACATGCAGGACCGGGATCACGGTTTCGGGCGGGGCATAGGGCTGGACGATGGCGAAGCTGGGGGACGGTGCTTCGCCGGGCAGGCCGAGCGCGGCGAGCAACCCGCGCGCCAGGCTGGTCTTGCCCGCCCCCAGCGTGCCGGTCAGCGTCACCACGTCGCCGGGCCGGATATGCGCCGCCAGCCGCCGCCCGAATTCCTCGGTCGCGGCGGCATCGGCCAGCCGGATCGTCATGGCTTTTCCTTCTCCACTACGCGCCGGGGCAGTTCGACCGTGACCAGCGTGCCCTCACCGGGTTCGGAGAGGAGAGTGATCGTGCCGCCATGCGCCTCGACGAATTTCTTGGCGAGCGGCAGGCCCAAGCCCAGCGCGCGTTCGCCGGTCGCCTTGATCCCCGGCTCGGCAAAACGATCAAAGGCCCGTGCGACGGCTTCGCGGTCCATACCCTGACCGTCGTCCGACACCACGATCCGCGCCCGCGCCGAATCGCCATCGGCATGGAGCAGGATCCGCCCGCCCTCCGGCGTCTGTTCGACGGCATGGCGCAGAAGATGCTCGATCGTCTCCTGCACGCGGCGGCGGTCGCCGGTGATCCGGCCGAGCGAGCGATGCACCTCGACCGCGAAGTCCAGCTTGCGCCGTCCCGCGATCGGCCGGATCGTATCGGCGGCGGCGCGGGCGACGCGGGCCAGTTCGACATCCTCGCGCGCGATCCCTCCATCGGCCTGGTCACGCGTCAGGTCGAGCACATCGTCGACCAGCAGCCCCAGCCGCTCGGTGGATTCGAGGATCGCCTCGACATAGCTGGTCGCCGTCTCCGGCAGCGGCCCGGCGAAACCGCCATGCAGCATCTCGGCAAAACCGCTGATCGAGGTCAGCGGCGTGCGCAACTCGTAGCTCATATTGGCGACGAAGGCGGTCTTGACCTTGTCCGACGCCTCCAGCGCGTCGGCGCGGTCGCGCAGGGCCTGTTCGGCCCGCCTGCTGTCGGTGATGTCGAGCAGGGTGAACAGCGCATTGCCGTCGGGCAACGGCACGCCCGCGAACTCGAAATGCCGTCCATCGGCAAAGGCGACACGCCCGCCGCGCTGCTGCCGCTCGATGGTCGCGGAGCGGACCAGATCGACGATCAGCGCCGAGCGGCCCGGCGTCGCCAGCCGCTCCGCCACCCGGTCGGCAAAGGCATCGACGCGCGGGTGGCTGGTCAGGAAATCCTCCTCCAGGCCCCAGAGCGCACGGAAGCGGTTGTTCCACAGCTGCAACCGGCCATCGGCGGCGAACACGCCCAAGGCCTCGAACAGATTGTCGAAGGTCGCGGTGCGTACGCGCAGCAGCGTATCGCGCGCGGAGGCCAGCTGCACCTCCTCGGTCCGGTCCTCGAAGATCATCAGCAGGCCGCCATCGGGCAGCGGCTGCGCCACGACACGCAGGTGCGTGCCACCGGGCAGATGCCATTGCTCCTCGATCCCGCCACTCGCCTGGCGGAACCAGCCGACCCGCTCCGCCTTCCAGCCGGGGAAGTCGCGGACCTCGGGGCTGCGATTGGCCTCGCGCATCCGCTCCAGGATGCGGTCGAACTCGGGATGGTCGGCCAGCCACTCGGCGCGCATCGCGAACATGCGGCGGAAGGGCTGGTTGCAGAAGACGAGGCCACGATCCGGCCCGAAATGCGCGACCGCCGCCGACAGCCGGTCGAGCATCGCACGCTGTGCCTCGGCAAAACGCTTGGCACCCGCGCGGGACTGTTCCAGATCCTCGATATCGACCGCGAACCCGGCAATCCCGCCGGTCGGCAGCGGCACGTCGAAAATGCGTAAGGCCCGACGCGCGCCGTCGATGGTTGCGGGCAGCACCTGCTCATGCGGCCGCCCCCGGTCGCGCGCCGCCGCCGCGCCCGCCAGCGGACCGCCGCGCCCCGACCCCTCGACCAGTTCCAGTCCGCGTCCGACGACATCGGCGGCGTCCCGTCCCTCGACCGCCTCGACATAGGCGGTGTTGACCATGGCGAGGCGCAGATCAGCCCCGCGATACCACATGGGCAAGGGCGCCGCCTCGATCAGCCCGGTCAGCGCCTGGAACGCATCGCCCAGCCGCCGCGCCTCGCCGTCGAGCCGGACGATCTCGTCCTGCGTCTCGGTCATGTCGAAGACCCAGATGACGACTTCTCCGGCCGCCCCCTGATGTGCGGGCGCGCGGGCACCGTCGAACAGCAAGGTGCGAACCGATCCCTGCGGCCGGACGATCCGGCGGAACCGGCGCCCGGTCTTCTGCGCGGCGTTCAGGTCGGCGGCGAGCAGCGCCTTGTCCTCAGGTGTAAGCCCGGCGTCATCATAGGCCAGTTCCTCGAGGAAGCGCGCCACATCGGCCAGGCCCAGCCAGTCGGCCAGCCGCCGGGGCATTTCGATCCGCCCGTCGCTGCGGATCACCATCGCCTGGGCAGGACCGGCGCGCAGCATAGCGTCGAGCCGGTCACGCTCCAGCCGTACCGACGACGCCTCCGCCCGGGCGCGGACACCCAGATAGAGCAGGACCATGCCGATCACGATCAGGGCACAGGCCCCCGCGCCCAACAGGACCGCCTCGGTATCACCGATCGCAATCATCCGAGAAAGGCCGGGCCGAAACGCTGCATCCAACCATCTCTAGCCCGATCGGCAGGCGATACGCCATAACGAAGGCCAAAGAAAAAGGGCCGCCCTTTCGGACGGCCCTTCTCGTTCAGGCAAGGCCCGAAGCCGGATCAGTAACGATAGTGATCCGGCTTGAACGGCCCTTCGACCGGCACGCCGATATAGGCGGCCTGCTTCTCCGACAGCTTCGACAGCTGGACGCCCAGCTTTTCGAGGTGGAGCGCGGCGACCTTCTCGTCGAGGTGCTTCGGCAGGACGTAGACTTCGTTCTTGTAGTTCTCGCCCTTGGTCCACAGCTCGATCTGGGCGAGCGTCTGGTTGGTGAACGAGGCCGACATGACGAAGGACGGGTGGCCGGTCGCGCAGCCCAAGTTCACCAGGCGGCCCTTGGCCAGCACGATGATCTGCTTGCCGTCCGGGAACTCGACCAGGTCGGTGCCGGGCTTCACTTCGGTCCACTTGTAGTTCGACAGCGCCGCGATCTGGATTTCGCTATCGAAGTGACCGATGTTGCAGACGATCGACATGGGCTTCATCGCCTTCATGTGATCGGCGGTGATGACGTCGGCGTTGCCGGTCGCGGTGACGAAGATGTCGGCGCGCTTCACGGCCTCATCCATGGTCACGACCTCGAAGCCCTCCATCGCCGCCTGCAGCGCGCAGATCGGGTCGATTTCGGTCACGAGCACACGCGCACCGCCATTGCGGAGCGACTGGGCCGAGCCCTTGCCCACGTCACCGAAACCGGCGACCGCAGCAACCTTGCCCGCCAGCATGACGTCGGTGGCGCGACGGATCGCGTCGACCAGCGATTCCTTGCAGCCGTACAGATTGTCGAACTTCGACTTGGTGACCGAGTCGTTGACGTTGATGGCGGGGAAAGGCAGCTCGCCCTTCTTCGCGATCTCGTACAGGCGGTGAACGCCGGTGGTCGTCTCTTCCGACACGCCCTTCAGGTTCTTGACCGTCTCGGTCAGATAGCCCGGATATTTGGCGATGAACGCCTTCACCGAACGCTGGAACTCGACTTCCTCTTCATTCTCGGGCTCGGCGAAGGTCGCGCCGGCTTCCAGCTTCGCGCCCCACAGCGCGAACATGGTCGCGTCGCCGCCGTCGTCGAGGATGATGTTGGCGGTCTGACCGGTGGTGCCCGCACCCCAGTTGAAGATGTCGCCGACATAGTCCCAATATTCGGCCAGCGTCTCACCCTTCACGGCGAAGACGGGGATGCCTGCCGCGGCGATGGCGGCGGCGGCGTGGTCCTGGGTCGAATAGATGTTGCAGGTCGCCCAGCGCACATCGGCGCCGAGCGCGGTCAGCGTTTCGATCAGCACGGCGGTCTGGATCGTCATGTGCAGCGAGCCGGTGATGCGCGCGCCCTTCAGCGGCTGAGCAGCGCCGAATTCCTCGCGCAGGGCCATCAGGCCGGGCATCTCGGTCTCGGCGATCTTGATCTCGGCGCGGCCGAAATCAGCGAGGCTGATATCCTTGATGACGTAATCGTTCTTGGTGGCAGCAGTCGTGGACACGACGAAACTCCGTGCAAAATGGGGCCGACCAAGACGTGGGATACGCCGATCGGCACGGCCGACGCCTTAGCGGCGATCGTGATGGGGATCAAATATAAAGATATCTTTATATCGTTGAGCGTGAATCACTCGATCCCGCATATTCCTCCCCTGGCAGGGGAGGAATGCAAGTTGGTCAGGCCGTACCGCCGCCCGTCACCAGCTGACGCGGATCGACACCGGCCGCGCCGTAAGCCGCCTGCCAGCGATCCTCGGCGGCCACGTCGAACAGGATTTCCGGCTCGCCCCCGACATTGAACCAGGTTCCCGGCTCGCGCAGTTCCTGCTCCAGCTGGCCTGCGTCCCATCCGGCATAGCCCAGCGCGACGATCCACCGCGCCGGTCCGTTACCCTCCGCGATGGCGCGCAGCACGTCGACCGTGCTCGACAGGACCCAGCGGCCGCCGACATCGACACTATCCTGTCCCTGCCAGTCGTGGCTGTGCAGCACGAAGCCGCGCCGCGGCTCGACCGGCCCGCCATAATGGACCGGCACGTCGGGGACATCGCCATGTGCGATCTCGAACTGGTCGAGCAGCGTGTGAAAGCCGATGCCGTCGATCGTCGCACCCAGCCCGATGCCGAGCGCGCCGCCCTCGTCATGCGCGCACATCGCGATGATGGCATGTTCGAAACGGGGATCCCCCATGCCGGGCAGGGCCAGCAGGAATTGGCCGGAAAGATAGGTCAGTTGATGCACGCCATCGATTATAGGCATGGCCGCGCCGCCTCGCCATGCTTGAAATCCATAGGGTCCCTGCCCCATGAACGCCGCGTGGCCCGGCATGGTGCCGTGGCAAAGCTTCCGCGAAGGATCCGCACGATGACGATCAAGGTCGGAGACCGCCTGCCCAGCATCACGCTGGTCAAGGTGACGCCCGAAGGCCCCGAACAGGTCAACACCGCCGATTATTTTGCGGGCAAGCGCGTCGCACTGTTCGCGGTGCCCGGCGCCTTCACCCCTACCTGCTCGGCGCAGCACCTGCCCGGCTTCATCGCCCAGGCGGATGCCGTGAAGGCCAAGGGCGTAGACGAGATCGCCTGCACCTCGGTCAACGACGTGTTCGTCATGAAGGCCTGGCGCCAGACGAACAACGCGGGCGAGATCACCATGCTCGCCGATGGCAATGCCGACCTGGCCAAGGCGGTCGGCCTGACACTGGACGGCTCGAAATTCGGCATGGGCACGCGCAGCCAGCGCTATACGATGCTCGTCAATGACGGCGTGGTCGAGCAGCTGTTCGTCGAGGCCCCGGGCGAGTTCAAGGTCAGCTCGGCCGAGCATCTCCTCTCGGTCCTCTGATCCGTGCCGCTGATCCGGTCGGTCGCACGGCCGGTCGGATCGGTGGTGGAACAGTGCTGGAGGCTCCGGCGTTTTTTGCCCATCGAAGGATCGGCACAAACAAGAGGAGCCTTGCCATGACCACCTATGTCCCACCCGAAAAACAGGCACAGGCAAAGAGCTTCACCGAAAAGGCGCAGGGCGCCGCCAAGGCAGCCGGCGACAAGGTGAAGGAGCACCCCTATGCCGCCGCCGGTATCGCGGCGGGCGTGGCGGCGGCGGTGGCCGGCGCGGCGTTCGGCGCATCGAAGCTGCGCGCGCCCGGTGACGACGAGAACTCGGCGCTGGGGGCCTGAGCCCCTGACCAGGGCGCGGGCGATCGAACGTCGTCCGCGCCCGCTTGCCAGCATCAAAAACAGGGCTTAGCTCTGGACGATGACTCAAGCTGCCACGATCGTCGAGGAACTCGACCGCCTTTACACCGCCTCCGTCACGCGCCTGAAGGAGGCGCTGACCCTTTACCTGCGCGACGGCACCGCCCCCACGATCGAGGACCGGGCGCATGGCTGTTTCGCCTATCCCGAAATCCGCCTGACCTATCGCGGCGAGGGTGGACGTCCCGCCCCGATGCGTTCGTTCGGCCGTCTGGTATCGCCCGGCGATTACCGGATCAGCGTCACCAAGCCCGCCCTGTTCAAGGACTATCTGGTCGAACAGCTGACCCTGCTGATCGAGGATTACGACGTTTCGGTCGAGGCGGTGCCGGGGCGGCAGGAAATCCCCTTCCCCTATGTCCTCGATCCCGGCCATGCGCTGAGCCTGGACACGGTATCGGCGGCCGAACTGGCGCGATTCTTCCCCGCGACCGAACTGGCGCATATCGGCGACGAGATCGCCGACGGCCTGTGGATGACCGCCGATGGGAACCGGCCGCTGGCGCTGTTCGACGGGCTGCGGACCGACTTCTCGCTCGCCCGGCTGCGTCACTATACCGGCACCCCGCCCGAGCATTGCCAGCGCTTCGTGCTGTTCACCAACTATCACCGCTATGTCGACGAGTTCGTCCGCTGGGGCGCGTCGCAGCTGGGCGAGGGTTCGCGCTTCACCGCTTTGTCGGGTGCGGGCGGGATCGTCATCGAGCGGCCGGAGGATGTCGACAAGATCGTCACCGACAGCGCGTGGCGGCGGCACCAGATGCCCGCCTATCACCTGGTCGCGAAGGACGGCACGGGCATCACACTGGTCAATATCGGCGTTGGCCCGTCCAACGCGAAGACGATCTGCGATCATCTGGCGGTCATGCGGCCAGAGGCATGGCTGATGATCGGCCATTGCGGCGGGCTACGCCCCAGCCAGCGGATCGGCGACTATGTGCTGGCGCATGCCTATCTACGCGACGACCATGTGCTCGACGACGTGCTGCCTCCGGAAATTCCGGTGCCCGCCATTGCCGAGGTCCAGGTCGCGCTCGCCAAGGCGGCCGAGATCGTCTCGGGCCAGTCGGGCGACGAGCTGAAGCGCCGCCTGCGCACCGGCACCATCGTCACCACCGACGACCGCAACTGGGAACTGCGCTACTCCAAGTCGGCACTGCGCTTCTCGCTCAGCCGCGCGGTCGGCATCGACATGGAGTCGGCGACGATCGCGGCGCAG
>NZ_MQUI01000034.1:0-40607 GCF_001970915.1 Sphingomonas sp. Sph1(2015) | reverse complement strand
TCCAACCGCCCCCGCGCGGTGTCCGAACTGCTGCCCGCCATCGGCGGCGCGGCCTTTCGCCGCTTCGGCTTCGTGCAGAGCGCGATCGTCAGCCGCTGGCCCGATATCGTCGGCCCCCGCCTGTCCACCGCCAGCGCGCCCGAATCAATTCGCTTCCCGCAGGGCGAGAAGCAGAACGGCGTGCTGACCCTGGTCGTGCGCGGGGCGCACGCGCCGATGATGCAGCATATCGCGCCCGAGATCATCGAACGGGTGAACCGCTTCTTCGGTTATCCCGCAGTTGCCCGGCTCCAGATCCGGCAGGGCGAACTGCCCATGGCCGCGCCGCGTCGTGCCGCCCCGCCCAAGCCGCAGCCGGTGCCGCCGGAAATGGGTGACGGATTGCGCCAGATCGCGGACCCGGAACTTCGCGCCGTGCTCGAATCGCTTGCCGCGGGCGTCGCTGCGACGCGCGGCCTTCCCAAGGTGTCGTGATGCGTCTTTTCCTGTCGCTGGCCGCGCTCGGCCTTGCGGTGGCCGCCGGTTCGGCCCAGTCCGCCCAGGCCCAGCACAAGGGCGTGAACTGGGCGAGCCATATCACCCAGACGCCCGCCGGGGCCTATGTCATCGGCAATCCGGCGGCACGGGTGAAGCTGGTCGAATATGTCAGCTATACCTGCCCGCATTGCGCCGTCTTCACCACCGAATCGGCCCCCGTGCTGAAAGGACAGATGGTTCGGTCGGGCTCGACCAGCATCGAGATCCGCCATTTCATCCGCGACCGGCTGGACCTGGCCGCCGCCCTTATCGCGCGCTGCGGCGGGGCGGGCAAATTTGCCGGACTGAGCGACACGATCTTTGCGCAGCAGCGCGACTGGCTGAAGCGCGGCATGGAGTTCGACCAGGCCAATGGCCAGCGGATCGCCGCCTATCCCGCCGCCGCGCAGATGCGTGCCGAGGCAGACGGATCGGGCCTGACCGCGATCGGCAAGAGCGCCGGGCTGAGCGATGCGCAGATCACCGCCTGCCTGTCGGACCGGGCCGCCACCGACCGGATCGTCGCGATGACCACCGCCGCCCCCGACTCGATCGAGGGCACGCCCGGTTTCTTCATCAACGGCAAACAGGCCATGGGCGTCTTTACCTGGGACAAGCTGCTGCCGCTGCTGCGCGCAGGCGGCGCCCGCTAAATCCTTCTTTTCCTTCGGAGCATATGTCGATGAAGTCTCGTCTCCTCCTCCTCGCCCTTCCGCTGGCGCTGGCCGCCTGTGGTGGCGGCAATGGCGACGCCAACAGCAGCGCCCCGGCCGCTTCGCCGCTGCCCGCGGTCGCTGCGCCCGCGGGCCAGGACTGGACCCAGGTCGTCAGCAAGACCGCCGAGGGCTATGTGATGGGCAACCCCAACGCGCCGATCAAGCTGGTCGAATATGGCTCGCGCCTGTGCCCGGCCTGCGGCGCCTTCGCGCGCGAGGGGTATGAGCCGCTGACGAACAATTACGTCAAGTCGGGCAAGGTCAGCTGGGAATTCCGCGAATTCCTGATCCACGGCGCGCCCGACCTTCCCCCGGCGCTGCTCGGCATCTGTGCGGGCGAGGCGACCTTCTTCCCGGTGCTGGAACAGATGTACCAGTCGCAACAGGGCTTCAACGACAAGCTCCAGGCGATGAGCCCCGAGCAGCAGAAGGCGCTGCAGAACGCCAAGCCGGTCGACGTCATCAAGGCGCTGGCCGACCAGATGGACCTCATCAACTTCGTCAAGCAGCGCGGCATTCCCGAAGCCAAGGCGCGCCAGTGCCTGAGCGACATGACGCAGATCGACCGCCTGACCAAGCAGACCCAGGATCGCGGTGCCGACGGCACCGTGACGGGCACGCCGACCTTCATCCTGAACGGCAAGCCGCTGAAGGGCGCGGTCAGCTGGCCGGACGTGCAGGCGGCGCTGAAGAACGCGGGCGCGTAAGCGGGTCTGACTTTCGGATTACGGAAAAGGCGGTCGGGCGAAGGTCCGGCCGCCTTTTTCCATGCCGCCTTCCGTACCCGGCGGAGGCCGTGACGATGTGCGTAGGTTTTGCCTCCACGCCATGTCCAGCGCCACCTCGAGCGCACCGAAACTGGACCCCGGCCTTCGCCGGGGTACGGGGCCTGCGGGGTGCGGGGCCTTTTATCGCCCCCCGACCATCACACCCCGTTCCCACCGAGCGAAGTCGAAGCGCACGCCCCGCCGTCTTCCCCGGAGAGTCCCATGGCCTTCGACTTCGCTCAGGCTGAACGGATGTAGGGAGCGCGGCACCCGGCGTGATCCTGGGAAGTAGGCCTCACCCCCAACCACCGTTCACGCTGAGCGAAGTCGAAGCGCACGACCCGGCCTAGCGCCAAGCGAGTCGCGTGGCCTTCGACTTCGCTCAGGCTGAACGATCGGTGGGATAACTGAACAGACAAAAAAAAGGCCCGGGGATCGCTCCCCAGGCCCTCTTTTGGCTGTGCCGCAAGGACAAGGCCGGTCCGGTTCCCGGCGGGTTGCCCCGCCGGTCCCCGATCCGACTTAGAAGTCCATGCCGCCCATGCCGCCCATGCCACCACCGGCGGGCATGGCGGGCTTGTCGTCGGGCAGCTCGGCCACGGTGGCTTCCGTGGTGATCAGCAGCCCTGCGACCGACGCCGCGTTCTGGAGCGCGGTGCGCACGACCTTGGTCGGGTCGATGACGCCAGCCGTCACCAGGTTCTCATAGGTATCGGTCGACGCGTTGAAGCCGAACGAGGTGTCGTTCTGGTCGAGCAGCTTGCCCGACACGACCGCACCGTCATGACCGGCGTTCTGGGCGATCTGGCGAACCAGCGCGGTCAGCGACTTGCGAACGATGTCGATACCACGGGTCTGGTCGTCGTTGATGCCCTTGACGCCGTCCAGCGCCTTGGTCGCATACAGCAGCGCCGTACCACCACCGGGGACGATGCCCTCTTCGACGGCCGCGCGGGTCGCGTGCAGCGCGTCGTCGACGCGGTCCTTGCGCTCCTTGACCTCGACCTCGGTCGCACCGCCGACCTTGATGACGGCGACGCCGCCAGCGAGCTTGGCCAGACGCTCCTGGAGCTTCTCGCGGTCGTAATCGCTGGTGGTGTTCTCGATCTGCGCACGGATCGCCTCGGTGCGGCCCTTGATCGCGTCGGCTTCACCCGCACCATCGACGATGGTGGTGTTGTCCTTGTCGATCGTGACGCGCTTGGCAGTGCCCAGCATGCCGACGGTAACGGTCTCGAGCTTGATGCCCAGGTCTTCCGAGATCAGCTCGCCCGCGGTCAGGATGGCGATGTCTTCCAGCATCGCCTTGCGACGATCGCCGAAGCCCGGTGCCTTGACCGCTGCGACCTTCAGGCCGCCGCGCAGCTTGTTGACGACCAGGGTCGCCAGCGCTTCGCCCTCGATGTCCTCGGCGATGATCAGGAGCGGACGGCCCGACTGGACGACAGCTTCCAGGATCGGGAGCATCGCCTGCAGGTTCGACAGCTTCTTCTCGTGGATCAGGATGTACGGGTCGTTCAGTTCGACCGTCATCTTTTCCGGGTTGGTGATGAAGTAGGGCGACAGGTAGCCACGGTCGAACTGCATGCCTTCGACGACGTCGAGCTCGAAATCGAGACCCTTCGCTTCCTCGACGGTGATCACGCCTTCCTTGCCGACCTTCTCCATGGCTTCGGCGATCTTCTCGCCGACTTCACGGTCGCCATTGGCCGAGATGATGCCGACCTGCGCCACTTCCGACGAACCCGACACGGGCTTCGAGCGCGACTTGATGTCCTCGGTCACCTTGGCGACGGCGATGTCGATGCCGCGCTTCAGGTCCATCGGGTTCATGCCGGCCGCGACCGACTTCATGCCCTCGCGGACGATCGCCTGGGCCAGGACGGTCGCGGTGGTGGTGCCGTCACCGGCGATGTCGTTGGTCTTCGACGCCACTTCGCGCACCATCTGCGCGCCCATATTCTCGAACTTGTCCTTCAGTTCGATTTCCTTGGCGACCGAAACGCCGTCCTTGGTGATGCGCGGGGCACCGAACGACTTGTCGATCACGACGTTGCGGCCCTTCGGCCCCAGCGTGACCTTGACGGCATCGGCGAGGATGTCGACGCCCTTCATGATGCGCTCACGCGCGTCGCGCGAAAACTTGACTTCCTTGGCTGCCATGGTGGCTACCCTTTCAATAGAATGTCAGAAAAAACGGGAGGAAAACCGGTCGCTCAGCCGATGATGCCGAGGATATCCGATTCCTTCATGATGAGCAGGTCTTCACCGTTCACCTTGACCTCGGTGCCCGACCACTTGCCGAACAGGATGCGGTCGCCCGCCTTCACGTCCAGCGGCGTGACCTTGCCGTCTTCGGCCTTCGCGCCCGAACCGGCGGCGACGACTTCGCCCTCCTGGGGCTTTTCCTTGGCGGTATCCGGGATGATGATCCCGCCAGCCGTCTTTTCCTCGGCCTCGACGCGACGGACGAGAACGCGGTCGTGCAACGGACGAAAGTTCATTGCCATGTCCCTTTAATCTGGCGTGTTACACTTTTCTGGCACTCGAGCCATGCGAGTGCCAACGCCCCGGATATGTGAACGGGCATTCAGGGCGTCAACGCCCGCCTGCAAAAAATTTCGACGAAGCGTGGCGCGGGTGGGAACAAAATCGGGGCCGCCCGCCCCGCGTATTGGCTCGCTAACACGGACCATTGCCGAGCATTCGTCGCTGGGGTAGCGATAGGGAATGACCGACGCCCGCGCCGACGCGCTTCCGCCCGCCTCTCCGCTCGACCAGGATTTCAGCCGACCGGGGCGCAAGCCCGGACGGCGCAGCGGGTGGCGACTGGTCCGGGGCGCGTGGCGGCTGCTGGTCGGCATCAAGGATTTCCTGGTGCTGGCCGCCATGCTGCTGTTCTTCGGCCTGATCTTCGCCGCGCTCAACGCCCGGCCGGGGACCAAAGCGATCACCGACGGCGCGCTGCTGCTGAAGCTGGACGGCCCGATCGTCGAACAGCCCGAGGCGATCGC
Organism: Sphingomonas sp. Sph1(2015); assembly: GCF_001970915.1. Taxonomy (NCBI): domain Bacteria; kingdom Pseudomonadati; phylum Pseudomonadota; class Alphaproteobacteria; order Sphingomonadales; family Sphingomonadaceae; genus Sphingomonas; species Sphingomonas sp. Sph1(2015). Next base: position 35,594 of record NZ_MQUI01000034.1, on the reverse strand, counting down.
CCCGCTCGCCATGCTGTCGGGGCGCAGCGTGCCGCATCAATATCGCCTGCGCGATCTCGTCCGCGCGATCGACGCGGCGAAGGACGATGGCCGCGTCAAGGTACTGGTCCTCGACCTGGATGCGTTCGGCGGCGCATACCCCGCGACCCTGCAAGAGGTCGGCGACGCGATCCAGCGCTTCCGTAAAGGCGGCAAGCCGGTGCTGGCCTATGCCACCGCCTATACCGACGGCGCCTATCGCCTGGCGGCCAATGCCAGCGAGATCTGGGTCAATCCGCTGGGTGGCACGCTGTTCACTGGCCCCGGCGGCAACCAGCTTTATTACAAGGGCCTGATCGACAAGCTGGGCGTCACCACCCATGTCTACCGCGTCGGCAAGTTCAAATCCTTTGTCGAACCCTATATCCGCAGCGACCAAAGCCCCGATGCGCGCGCCGCGTCGCAAGCGCTGTACGGCACGTTGTTCGCCCAGTGGCGCGAAGCGGTCGCCAAGGCCCGGCCCAAGGCGCAGATCGACGCCTTCCTGACCCAGCCCGACCGCGCCGTGCTCGCCGCGAACGGCAGCATCGCCGATGCCAATCTGAAGGCCGGCCTGGTCGACAAGCTGGGCGACAAGCTGGCCTTCGGCAAGCGCGTGGCCGAGATTGCGGGAGCGGAGGCGGACAAGCCCGCAGGCGCGTTCCGCACCATCTCCTATGCCGCCTGGGTCAAGGCGAACCCGCTGCCGACCAAGGGCGATGCGATCGGCGTGCTGACCATTGCGGGCAATATCGTCGATGGCGAGGCCGGCCCCGGCACCGCGGCGGGTGAGACGGTGTCCAAGGCACTGCTCGACGGCCTTGCCAAGAAGAATCTGAAGGCGCTGGTCGTCCGCGTCGACTCGCCGGGCGGCTCGGTGCTGGCCTCCGAACAAATCCGCCAGGCGATCCTTGAGGCCAAGCGGCAGAAGCTGCCCGTCATCGTCTCGATGGGTGGCCTCGCGGCGTCGGGCGGCTATTGGGTGTCGACCCCGGCCGACCTGATCTTCGCCGAGCCGGGCACGATCACCGGATCGATCGGCATCTTCGGCATCATCCCGACCTTCGAGAATACGCTCGCCAAGATCGGCGTTACCACCGACGGGGTGAAGACCACGCCGCTGACCGGCCAGCCCGACGTGCTGGGCGGCACGACGCCGATGCTCGACACCATCCTGCAGGCGGGGATCGAGAATGGCTATCGCCAGTTCCTGACCCGCGTCGCCCAATCGCGCCACATGACGCCCGAAAAGGTCGACACCATCGCGCAGGGCCGCGTCTGGGACGGCGGCACCGCGCGCCAGATCGGACTGGTCGACCGCTTCGGCAACCTGTCCGACGCCATCGCCGAGGCCGCCCGCCGCGCCAAGCTGGACCCGGCCAAGGTCCATGCCGAATATCTGGAAAAGAAGCCGGGCTTTGCCGCGACGCTGGTCGAAGGGTTCGACAGCGACGATGACAGCCAGCAGGGCGGCGACGTCTTCGCCATCGCGGCGGCCGAACGCCGCGCGGTGGCAGCGCGCGCGCTGGGCGATGTCGCGCGGCTGGCGCGGGGCGGCTCGGTCCAGGCGAAATGCCTGGAGTGCGGCGCGCTGGGTCCGGTGGGCACGGCCAGCGACGAGCGGCTGCTCGACCTGCTGATCGCGCGACTGGGGCTGTAACTTTTACGCGCAGACAATGCCCAGCCTCCCCCACTCCCGTTCAGCCTGAGCGAAGTCGAAGGCCAAGGGACGCCCTCGCCTCAAGCGCGGGGCGTGCATTTCGACTTCGCTCAGTGCGAACGGATGGGGGACTTGGCGCAAAAGGCAAAGAATGCTGGCCCCTTCCGCAGCACGGCCCCCCGCGCTACCCAGTCTCATCGCTTCAGGAGACGCAAAGCCCCATGATCGCCATCCGCGCCGCCCGCCCCGATGACGCCGCCGCCATCGCCGCCATCTATGCGCCGCATGTGCTGGCGGGCGTCGTGTCGTTCGAGACCCAGGCCCCCGACGCCGATACGATGCGCGCGCGGATGGAGGGGGCGGACGGCCTCTATCCCTGGATCGTCGCGACGTTGGCCGACGAAGAAGGCCGTGAAGATGCGGTGATCGGCTATGCCTATGCCGCGCGCTTCCGCGAGCGCGAGGCCTATCGCTGGGTGGTCGAGACGACCATCTACGTCGCCGACGTGTCGCAGCGTTCGGGCATCGGGCGGCTACTGTACGAGGCACTGGTCGACACGCTGACCGCGCAAGGCTTCACCCAGGCGATGGGCGTGATCGCGCTGCCCAATGACGGCTCGATCAAGCTGCACGAAGCCGTCGGCTTCCGCCGCGCGGGCGTCTTCCGCGAAGTCGGCCACAAGCATGGCCGCTGGATCGACGTCGGCTACTGGCAGCGCGAACTCGCCGAACCCGCCCCCCACCCCGCCGAACCGAAGCGCTTCGCCAATATCGGCGTGGTCCGCGATCCGGTGGCGGGGAAGCATCGGTAAGGCAAAACACTAAGGCCGATCGACATTCATCTATTCCTCCCCTGGCAGGGGAGGTGGCAGGCCGAAGGCCTGACGGAGGGGTGTCCCGCTGGAACAGGCGGGTCAACGATCGCGACCGGAACACCCCTCCACCAGCTTCGCTGGTCCCTCTCCCCTTGCAGGGGAGGAATGAAGACAACACGCGCTGAATGTCGATTGGGCCTAATTCCGCGTTCAGCCGTGCATTAGGACGATTACATCTAAAACCTTGCAATATGTCATTGACGACGCATCATACCGCCGCAACCACAAATGGATGCGGCCATGGTCACCGGAAGCGTGGGCAGGTACGGCATTAATCGGCGCGAAGACGTTGCCTTGGTCCAAGCGCTATCTCGGTCTATCGCGCATCGGACCTAAGTCGTATCCGGGTCGAGCCACGCTGCCGCAAACCGCATTTCGCGTCGGAACGCATTCTGCAATGCGCGGGGCAGCGTGTCGGCGGCATGGGCGACATCGTCGAGGCACCGCGACGGATCGATCTTTAATATCCGGCATCGCCCTGCCCCACCATACCAATCTAAGGCTTGGCTTTGCCCGCCCGCTTTGGCTAACGCCGTGAGGGAAGCCCTTCGGGGCACGCGCAAGGAAGGAACAGGCATCATGGCTGCCGACTGGTCGACGATCGAATCGCTCCCGCAGACCCCGCTTCTCGATCTTTTCGCGAATGATCCCAACCGGCTGGCCTCGCTCAGCCTGGACGTGGCGGGCATCCATTTCGACTGGTCCAAGACGCACCTCACCCGCGAGGCCGTCACCGCCTTCGCCGACCTCGCCAAGGCGAGCGGGCTGGCCGCCAAGCGTGACGCGCTGTTCGGCGGCGAGGTCGTCAACGTCACCGAAGGCCGCGCGGTCGAGCACACCGCCGAGCGTGGCGAGGGCAATCCCGAAAGCGTCGCCACCGCGCGCCAGTCGCACGCCCGGATGCGCGCGCTGATCGACGCGATCGAGGCCGAGGCACTCGGCCCGATCCGCCATGTCCTGCATATCGGCATCGGCGGCTCGGCGCTCGGCCCCGACCTGCTGGTCGACGCGCTGGGCCGTGACAGCGACCGTTACGACGTGGCGATCGTCTCGAACGTCGACGGCGTCGCGCTGGAGGAGGTGTTCAAACGCTTCGACCCCGCCGCCACGCTGCTGGTCGTCGCCTCCAAGACCTTCACCACCACCGAGACGATGCTGAACGCCACCTCGGCGCTCCAGTGGATGACCGAGAGCGGTGTCGAGGATCCCTATGGCAAGGTGATCGCGCTGACCGCCAACCCGGAAAAGGCGGTGGAATGGGGCGTGGACGAGACGCGCATCCTGCCCTTCGCCGAATCGGTCGGCGGTCGGTATTCGCTCTGGTCGACGATCGGCTTCCCCGCCGCGCTGGGCCTGGGCTGGGATGCGTTCGAGGAACTGCTGGAGGGGGCGGCCGAGATGGACCGCCACTTCCGCCTCACCGACCTTAGCCAGAACGCACCCGCACTCGCCGCCTTTGCCGACCTCTATTACACCCAGGTCCGCCATGCCGAGACGCGCGCGCCCTTCGCCTATGACGAGCGCCTGCGCCTCCTGCCCTCCTATCTCCAGCAGCTGGAGATGGAGTCGAACGGCAAGGGCGTGACCGTCGACGGCCAGCCGGTCGGCCGTCCCACCGCCGCCATCACCTGGGGCGGGGTCGGCACCGACGCGCAGCACGCGGTGTTCCAGCTGCTCCACCAGGGCACGCACCTCGTCCCCGTCGAGTTCATCGCGGTCATCGAGCCGGGCGATGTGCTGAGCGACGATCACCATCGCCAGCTGCTGCTCAATGCCTTTGCGCAGGGCGCCGCGCTGATGAAGGGCAAACAGGCCGATGACCCCGCGCGCAGCTATTCGGGCGATCGTCCGTCCTCGACCATCCTGCTCGATACGCTCGACCCGCGCACGCTGGGCGCGCTGATCGCATTCTACGAGCATCGCGTGTTCGTGAACGGCGTGCTGCTCGGCATCAACAGCTTCGACCAGTTCGGCGTCGAGCTGGGCAAGGAAATGGCCAAGGCGGCCGATCAGGGCGGGCAGGAGTTCGACCCCTCGACCGAGGACCTGATCAAGCGGGCTTTTGGCGAATAACTGTCCTCCCCGCTCGCGGGGAGGTGGCAGGCCGCAGGCCTGACGGAGGGGGGCTTCCTCACAGGATATCCTTTGTGGAACGCCCCCTCCACCATGCTTCGCATGGTCCCCCTCCCCGCAAGCGGGAAGGATGAACATCATTTCCGATCACTGTCAGGGGGACGCTGAACTTGGCTCGGCGTCCCCCGTTATGCTTTCAGGCGGCTGAACCGCCCCCAATTCCCGGAGAAACCGTTCCCATGGCTGAGTATGACTATGACCTGTTCGTCATCGGTGCAGGGTCGGGGGGCACGCGCGCCTCGCGGGTCGCGGCGGCACATGGCGCGCGCGTGGCGGTGGCCGAGGAATATCGGGTCGGCGGCACCTGCGTCATTCGTGGCTGTGTGCCCAAGAAGCTGCTCGTCTATGGCGCGCATTTCGCCGAGGATCTGAAGGACGCGCGCCGCTTCGGCTGGCAGGTGCCGAGCGAGTGCGAATTTTCGTGGCAAACGCTGCGGGACAATGTGCTGGCGGAAGTCGACCGGCTGAACGGCGCGTACAAGAAGACGCTGGAGAGCCACAATGTCGAGATCATCGACCAGCGCGCCGTCGTCACCGGCCCCAACAGCGTCCGCCTGGCCGACGGGACCGAGAAGACCGCCGAACGCATCCTGATCGCGGTCGGCGCGCATCCGGCCGTCCCCTCCTGCCCCGGTCACGAGCATGGCATCACCTCCAACGAGGCGTTCCATCTGGACGCCATCCCCAAGCGTGTGCTGATCGCCGGCGCGGGCTATATCGCCAATGAATTTGCGGGCGTCTTCCACCAGTTCGGCGCGCACGTCACGCTGATCAATCGCAGCAAGGACATATTGCGCGGTTACGACCTGACGATCCGCGACCGGCTGCTCCAGATCTCGATGATGAAGGGGATCGAATTCCGCTTCGACGCGACGTTCGAGGGGATCGAGAAGATGGACGATGGCTGCCTGAAGGTATCCATGTCCAACCACGAGCCGATGATCGTCGACCTGGTGATGTTCGCGACCGGCCGCCTTCCCAATACCCATGGCCTGGGGCTGGAGACGGCCGGTGTCGAGTTGGACGATCATGGCGCGATCAAGGTGGACGAGGACAATCGCTCGACCTGCCCCAGCATCTATGCGGTCGGCGACGTGACCAACCGGGTTCAGCTGACCCCTGTTGCCATTCGCGAGGGACAGGCCTTTGCCGACACCGTGTTCGGCGGCAAGCCGACCCGTGTCGACTATGACTGCATCCCCGCCGCCGTGTTCAGCCATCCCCCGATGGCGGGCGTCGGCATGACCGAGGCGCAGGCGCGCCAGACCCTGGGGTCGGTGCAGGTCTATACCTCCGACTTCCGCCCGATGAAGAATGTCCTGGCGGGCCGCGAGGAACGCGCGCTCTACAAGATGGTATGCGACGGCGACACCGGCCGCGTGGTCGGGCTGCACATGATCGGCCCCGACGTGCCCGAAATCCTCCAGGCCGCCGCCATCGCGGTCAAGGCCGGGCTGACCAAGGCGCAGTTCGACGCCACCGTCGCGCTGCACCCGACCATGTCCGAGGAGCTGGTGCTGATGCGTTGAGGCTCAGTCGCCCCCCGGTGTCCCGCCGGGGGGCAGTTCGAAAAGACCAGCCTTATTTGCATATCGCGCGAAACTTTATTGCAGCTTAGTATTATATACATGTCGAGTCGTCAGGACGTTGGAACAGAGTCGTTGCGGTGGAAATGGAATCGAAGATGAGTGAGCATGGTGTCACCTTTGAGCAGGTCATCGCCTTCGCCAAGGCCGCGATGGACGGTGCGGATGCGCTGAACCAGCCGCTGGCGGGCAACCACATCGCCGCGGGACTCGAGATGCTGCGCGCTGCCCATCAACAGGCGGGAGCCGCCGCCGCGGTCTGATCGTCAGGCGTCTTCCGCGCTCTTGCCATCGTCCAAGGCACTGGCGCGCCGGTGGGCCGGGCGATTCTGCAAACGGCCGATATAGGCCATCATCGCATCGGTCCTGGGGATCAGCCCAAACTGGGTGAACCACATCAGCTGCGAGCCCAGATAGACATCCGCCGCCGTGAAGCGCTCGCCAGTGATATAGGGATGCTCGGCCACTGCCGCGCCGATAACACCCACAGCCCGGTCGAAATCGCCATAGCCTGCCATACGCCGCTGCTCGGGGGTCGGGTCCATGCCCATCGCGCGATTGGTGATCGCAGCTTCCAGCGGCCCCGCCGCGAAGAACAGCCAGCGATAATAACGCGCCCGCTCCTGCGGCAGCGGCGCCAGCTCGGCATCGGGAAAGGCATCGGCCAGATAGGCGCAGATGGCTGCCGTCTCCGTCACGACCTGGCCGAGATGGACGATGGCGGGCACCTTCATCATCGGATTGATCGCGCGATAGTCGGGCGCGATCATCGTCGTCCCATAATCCAGCACGACCGTGTCATAGGTCGCCCCCGTCTCCTCCAGCATCCAGCGCGCGATACGGCCCCGCGACTGGGGGTTGGTGTACAGCGTCAGGTCGGCGGTCATCAGGCTCTCCAAGGCGAAGGGAGGGGGCGGGATCAGGCGCGATCGAGATGACGGTGCAGAAAGGCGATGGTCCGCGACCAGGCCTGGGTCGCCGCCGCCGCGTTATAGCGCTCGGCCGAGCTGTCATTGTTGAAGGCATGGTCGACACCCGGATAGGTGAAGGCCTCGACCGGCCGCCCCGCCGCCTTCAGCGCCGCGACCCAGGGCTCGCCGGTCGCATTCACGCGCGCATCCTTGCCCGCATAATGGAGCATCAACGGTGCCTGGACCTTGGCCGCTTCGCCGGGATTGGGTGCGGGGCCGTAATAGGCCACGCCCGCCGCCAGCGTCGGGCCTGCCGCCACCGCCAGCCGGTTGACGAACGCCCCGCCCCAACAAAAGCCCACCACCCCGACGCGGCCGGTGCCGGTCTTGTCGGCGGCGGCATGGGCCATCATCGCGCGCGCCTGGGCCAGCGCCAGATCATAGTCGAGCGTTCCGATCAGCGTCCGCGCCCGATCCTCGTCCGCTGGCGTGCCGCCCTGTGGCGCGAGCAGATCGGGGGCAACCGCATGGAACCCGGCCAGCGCCACGCGCCGCGTGACATCCTCGATATGCGGGGTCAGCCCGCGATTCTCGTGGATGACCAGCACCGTCCCGATCCGCTTCTTCACGCCCCTGGGACTGGCGAGATAGGCGGCCGATCGCGCACCGGCCTCCATCCCCTCGCGGCGGTCGATGCGCAGCCGGGTGTCATGGGGGTCGGTCATTGCGGCGGCGGCGGGACTGGCGGAAATTCCCAGGATCAGCGCCTCGGCGGCGGCGACCGATCCCGCGAGTGCGGTCATCTGGCGCAAAAGGGTCCGGCGGTCGTGATGCTCATGGGTGAAGGCGTCATAGATACGCACCGCGCGGTCGCGCAGGGATTCATTCGGGGGGATATCGGTCATGCGGGCATCCTCCACTCCGGTCGCGGGTCCGGCATGGGTGCCGGTATTTATGCGAGTGTGATGGGGAGCTTAGTCGTGCAGGACGGCAGGGGCTAGGGTTGATGGGATGGGTTTGAGAGCGTGGCCTTCGACTTCGCTCAGGCTGAAAGGAGGGTGGGAGCTATTCCATGAGAGCCAGGCGGCAAATCCCCCCAGTCCGTTCAGCCTGACCGAAGTCGAAGGCCACGGGAAAACGCCCCCCCCCAAACAAAAAGGCCGCCCCCGCACCGGGGACGGCCCTTTCGTCAGCCTGGCCGCAAGATCACGCCCCCAACGGGCTCGGCGATCCGAACGGCCCGTTGCCGCGCCGCGTCTTCGGGATCGAGGTTCCCGCCTTGGCGATCGGCGCCGCTTTCAGCTTGGGATCGTCGCGACCGATATCGTCGCCCGCGATCAGCTTCTTGATCTCGTCACCCGACAGAGTCTCATATTCCAGCAGCGCCCCGGCCAGCAGGTGGAGCTGGTCGACATGCTCGGTCAGGACATGCTTGGCGCGGTGCAGGCCGCCCTCGACGATCGACTTGATCTCGTCGTCGATCAGCTGCGCCGTCTGGTTGGACATGCGCACCGGCTGGCTGGACGAATAGCCCAGGAAGCTCTCGCCCTCCGGCTGGGCATATTCGACAGGGCCGACCTTGTCCGACATGCCCCATTTCGTGACCATGTCGCGGGCCAGACCCGTGGCGTACTGGATGTCGCCGCTGGCACCGCTCGACACCTTGTCATAGCCGAAGATGATCTCTTCGGCGACGCGACCGCCCATGGCGACCGCCAGGTTCGCGTACATCTTGTCGCGGTGATAGCTGTACGAGTCGCGCTCCGGCAGGCGCATCACCATGCCCAGCGCACGACCGCGCGGGATGATCGTCGCCTTGTGGATCGGGTCCGACGCCGGTTCGTGCAGCGCAATGATCGCGTGGCCCGCCTCGTGATAGGCGGTCATCCGCTTCTCGTCCTCGGTCATGACCATGGAGCGGCGTTCCGCGCCCATCATGACCTTGTCCTTGGCTTCCTCGAACTCGGCATTGGCGACCAGGCGCTTGCCCTTGCGCGCCGCCATCAGCGCCGCTTCGTTGACGAGGTTGGCGAGGTCCGCGCCCGAAAAGCCCGGCGTGCCGCGCGCGATGACACGGGCGTCTACGTCGGGGGCCAGCGGCACCTTCTTCATATGGACTTCGAGGATCTTCACGCGGCCGTCGATGTCCGGGCGCGGCACCACGACCTGGCGGTCGAAGCGGCCTGGACGCAGCAGCGCCGGGTCGAGCACGTCGGGGCGGTTGGTCGCGGCGATGATGATGATGCCTTCATTGGCCTCGAAACCATCCATCTCGACCAGCAGCTGGTTCAGCGTCTGCTCGCGCTCGTCATTGCCGTTGCCCAGACCCGCGCCGCGATGGCGACCGACCGCGTCGATTTCGTCGATGAAGACGATGCAGGGAGCCGACTTCTTGGCCTGCTCGAACATGTCGCGCACGCGGCTGGCACCGACGCCGACGAACATCTCGACGAAGTCCGAACCCGAAATGGTGAAGAACGGCACGCCCGCTTCACCCGCGATCGCGCGGGCGAGCAGCGTCTTACCCGTACCCGGCGAGCCGACCAGCAGCGCGCCCTTCGGAATCTTGCCGCCCAGGCGGGCGAACTTCGAGGGATCCTTCAGGAACTCGACGATTTCCTGCAACTCTTCGCGCGCTTCGTCGATGCCGGCCACATCGTCGAAGGTCACCTTGCCTTCCTTCTGGGTCAGCATGCGCGCACGGCTCTTGCCGAAGCCCATCGCGCCGCTCGCGCCGCCGCCCTTCTGCATCTGGCGCAGCACGAAGAAGGCGATACCGATGAACAGGATGAACGGCAGCGAATTATAGAGCATCAGCATCCAGATGGACGGCCCTTCCTCGGTCTTCGCCGTGAAGGTCACGCCCTTCTCGCGCAGGCGTGGGATCAGCTGCGAATCGGGGACAGGCGTCGTGCGGAACTTCTCGCCCGAGGACAGCGTGCCGGTGATCGACTCGCGCGAGATCGTCGCGGTCTTCACCGTGCCCTCGTCGACCTTGTCCAGGAAGGTCGAATATTCGATCTGGTTGCCGCTCTGCGCCGAGGAACCCGCGCCCGACAGGCTGACGAACAGGGCGAGCGCCATCAGGATGCCCACCCAGATCAACAGGCTCTTCATCCAGGGGTTGCCGCCCCCATTGGGATCGGGGCTCTGCTGCTTGTCGTTGTCGTTCATCGGTGCCGGATACCTTTCAGCCTCCAAGATAGGCATGACGAGGTTAATGGCAATGGAACAAGACCGATCATTGTGATCGGGGCGCCTGACTTGATCCTCCCCGCGCTTCGCGCAGGGAGGATTGAAGAATGGGATCAGCCCGTCTTCCTCGGCGGGGCGGGCCGGAAACGCCAGACGCCCGAGCGGACGCTGGCGATCACGCCCGCCTGGGTCGCGCGACTGCCCTGCGCCAGCGATTCGAGCAGCTTTTCGATATTGCTCCCCTCGCTCCACGCCGGGCTTTCGATCCCGGCGGCGGCGCGGACCGTGCCGATCGCGCGGCGGGCCAGACGGCGGCCCAGCTCACGCGGGAGGTCGGCGGCCTGGATCCGGACATTGTCGCCATCGATCTGCGCCCGGTCGGCCCAAAGCCAGTCGACCGTCGCACGCAGGTCGGTATCCGCCTCGGCCAGCTGCGCCGCCGCACGCGCCAGTTGCGCCACGCCCAGCCACTCATGGCCATCGAGCAACTGCCGGAACCGGGTACGATCATGGCGCGGGTCGTGGTTGGCGGGATCGTCGACGAACGGGGCTTCGGCGCGGCGAACGATCCGGCGCAGCTCGGCGCGACGCCAGTCGAGCAGCGGGCGCAGAACCACCATATCGGCGATCACCGTCCGGGCGCGCACCCCCGACAGGCCCGACAGCCCGGCCCCGCGCGCGGCGCGCATCAGGAAGGTCTCGGCCTGATCGTCGGCATGATGCGCGGTGAGGATCGCCGCTGCACCGATCGCGCGAGCCTGTGCGGCAAGCAGGGCGTAGCGCACTTCACGCGCCTGGGACTGGATGCTCGCCCCAGCGATCGGCGTTTCGGGGCGCAAACCGTGATGCGGCACGCCCAGCTGGACGCAAAGATCGGCGACCATGCGCACCTCGTCCGCTGCCTCGGGTCGCAGGCCATGATCGACCGTCGCCACCGCGATCCGCCCCGGAAAGGCGGCCGCCGCCAGCGTCAGCATCGCCATGCTGTCCGGCCCGCCGGATACCGCCAGCAACAGCGGCGCCGCATCGGCATGGGGATCGTGAAGAAGCGTCAGATCGGCGACAAAGCGCGCAATCTGATCGGCGGCCGTGGCATCGGTGGCCATGATGCTCTCAAAACTGGTCAGGGATGCGCGCGCTCTGGCCCTTCCGCCGCACCAGTGCAAGGGGTTTCGTGGCTGTCCCCATTCCTCCCCTGCAAGGGGAGGTGGCTGGGCGAAGCCCGGAGGGAGGGGTGTCGCCCTCTCGATAGGGGGACACCCCTCCACCATGCTGCGCATGGTCCCCCTCCCCTTACAGGGAAGGAATAGGCCTCACTGACACTTCGCCGCGCTGCGCCCGCTGGCGATCTGGCCCTTCATCGCGGTGGACAGCTTGGCGCCGTACACGTCGCTCAACTCGTCATAGACCTTGCAGGCATCGGCCGCCTTGTTGAGCCTGGTCAGCGCCTGGCCAAGATAGAGCAGGCTGTCGGGCGCGCGCTCGCCGTCCGGGAATTTCTTGTAATTTTCGTAGAAGGCCATCGACGCGAGGCTGGGCTTGCCGGAATCGAGATAGGTGCGCCCCAACAGGTTCTGCGCAAAGCTGGCGCGGCGGCTCTTGGGATAGTCGGCGACCACCTTCTTCAGTGCGGCCTCCGCTTCCGGATAGCGCTTCGCGGCCCACAGGCGATAGCCATAGAGATAGGCGTCCTCTGCCGCATCGCCGGTCGAGGGCTTGTCGACCGCCGCCGCCGGGGTCGCCGTCGCGGTGTCGCCGGTCACGACCGAGGGGGCCGCCGGGGTCTTGGGCGGGCGGGTCGATCCGGTCGCGGCGGCGGCGGGCGTGGCGGACGTGTCGAGCGGCGCGCTCTGCCCCGCCGGGGCGATCGGCGCGGGGCCGGATTCCAGCGCCTTCAGCCGCGCTTCGGTGGCGCGCTTATAGGCGTCGAACTGGTCCTGGAGCTGGCGGGTGCGATACCCATTCTGCTCGATCTGGCCGGTCAGCCCCGCCATCTGCTCCTCCAGCGAGGTCACGCGCGAGGTCAGGTCCGACAGCGCGCTGGAGGCGGGAACGCCCGGCGCCTGCGCCTGGGTCTGCGGCGCGGTGATCTCGGGCTGGACATAGCCGCCCGCGCCGTTCGGGAAGACCTTGCGCTGGACGGCGCGCATTTCGCTTTCCAGCTTGCCGACCCGACCCTCGACATTGGATTGGGCGGCGGCGGCGGTCGGCAGGATCATCACGGCCGCGACCCCGGCCAGCAACAGGTTACGCATCGGTTTCACCCCCCCGGTGGGCTGGTTATGAAAGGGACAGGGCCACCCTGCCCTGCCCCGGCTGTCTCCAGCCTGAAGATTTCCGCTTGCTACAGATCCGCCGGAGCCGTGGTGGCGGAGGACGGCGACGGCGTAGGCGTCGTCGGGGCGTTGGCGCCCGTTTCGCCGCTCGTATCACGCGTCGAACGGCGCTCCGTCCGCTCGCGCAGCGGGGTACGCACGGCCGGCGTCGGCGCGGCGGAAGCGGTCGAAGCCCCCGACAGTCGCGCCCCGATCGCCTGCGGATCGAGCCGCACGTCCTTGATCGCGCGCGAGCCATCGCCCAGCGGCGGGATCGGCTTGCCGTCCAGCGTCACACTCAGCTTGTCGGGGCGGCCGACATTCAGCAGCGGCCCCTTGGCGGTGGCGGGCACCTCATAGCTTTCGCCGGGCTTCAGCGTGCCCATCTTCAGCGTGACATTGTCGGCGTCGTACACGCGCAGCCATACCTCGCCATTGGCGGTCAGCACGACCTTGCCCGCCGTCACCGGCGTCGGGCTGGGGGCAGGCGCGGGTGCGGGCGCAGCGCTGTTGGTCAGCGGGGTCGCGGCGGGCACCTCTTGCGCGGTGCGGTCGCGGCGGAACAGATCGGTGCCGTACCACAGCCCGGCGATGATGAGCAGCGCCAGCGCCAGGCCGACGCCGACGATCGCCAGCCCGCGCGACGGGACGCGCGCCGGATCGGCGATGTCCTGCGGCACATATTCGGTGACGCGGCGGCCCAGCTTGTCGACATCCGCGCGCACGGCCTGCGCGATCGCGACCTCGTCGGCGCCGACCGCGCGGGCATAGGCCTTGGCGAAGCCGACCGCATAGGTGGCCGACGGCAGGCTCTGATAATCGGATGCCTCGATCGCCGCGAGATGGCGACTGGGGATGCGCGTCCGCGCACCGATATCGCCCAGCGATAGCCCCTGCGCCTCGCGCGCCGTGCGCAGGACGTCACCGGCGCGGGCAGGTGCCGCTGGTGCGGCATCGTGGCCGGGATTGACCTCGTCCATTCTCAACTCCGAAGCGACCATGGCCCACCCCATGATCGCGGTCGTTCTTTCAGACGGCTGGGATCAAGTCAACGCGAACACCTGACCTGGATCAGGCCAATTCGACACCGTTCGTCGCAGCCCAGGCACCAAGCGCCCCGCGCATGTCGCGGACCGGATGCGCCAGCAGCCGCGCCATTTCGGCGGTGATCGCATCCCGGTCGAGCGAACGGATCATCGCCTTGACCGGGCCGACCGCCGCGGGGGTGATCGACAGCCGGTCGATGCCCAGGCCAATCAACGCCATCGCCTCCAGCGGACGCCCGCCCATCTCGCCGCACACGCCGACCGGCACGCCCGCCTCGCGCGCAGGCTCGACCACCCGGCGCAGGAAACGCAGGATCGACGGGCTGAGCCAGTCATAGCGCTCGGCGAGCTTGGGATTGGCGCGGTCGGCGGCGAACAGGAACTGGGTCAAGTCGTTGGTGCCGATCGACAGGAAGTCGACATTGGGCAGGATCAGATCGAGCTGCTCCGCCAGCGCCGGCACCTCCAGCATCGCGCCGTAGCGCACATCGAGCGGCAGGCGACGCCCGCGCGAGCCGAGCCAGGCGCGCTGCGCCTCGAACAGCGCCTTGGCCTCGTCGAATTCCCACGCTTCCGACACCATGGGGAACATGACGTGGAGCGTGCGCCCCGCCCCCGCCTCGATCAGCGCGCGCGCCTGTGCCTTCATCAGGCCGTCACGCTCCAGCGCCAGGCGCAGTGCGCGCCAGCCCATCGCCGGGTTCTCCTCGTCCCCCGCCTCGGTGTTGAGATAGGGCAGCGCCTTGTCGCCGCCGATATCGATGGTGCGGAACACGACCGGCCGGTCGCCCGCCGCCTCCATCACGTCGCGGTACAGCCGCTGCTGCCGCTCGCGCTGCGGCAGGGTGGCGGAGACCAGAAACTGGAACTCGGTGCGAAACAGGCCGATGCCGTCCGCGCCCGTGGTGTCGAGCGCGGCGGCATCGTCGCGAAGCCCGGCATTGACCATCAGTGTGACGCGGTGGCCGTCCTTCGTCACCGGCGGCACGTCGCGCAGCGCCGCAAAGGCCGCGCGGCGCTTCTGCCGCAGCTCCAGCTTGGCGTCGAACGCCTCCTCCATCGCCGATGAGGGCCGGACCAGGACACTACCCTCCGATACGTCGAGCAGCAGCTGGTCGCCGTCGGCGATCTGGCGGCGCACGTCGCTGACCCGGCCCAGCACCGGCACGCCCATGGCGCGCGCGACAATGATGACATGTGCGGTCAGCGACCCTTCCTCCAGGATCACGCCCTTCAACCGCCGCCGGTCATATTCCAGCAGCTCGGCAGGCCCCAGGTTGCGCGCGATCAGGATCGTGTCCTGCCGCAGGCCCAGCTGCGCCGCCGTGCCCATCTGGCCCGACACGATGCGCAGCAACCGGTTGGACAGGTCCTCCAGGTCGTGCATCCGGTCGGCGAGCAGCGGATCGTCGATCTGGCGCATCCGCTGGCGCGTGCGCTGCTGCACCCGCTCGATCGCGGCCTCGGCCGTCAGGCCGCTGTCGATCGCCTCGTTGATGCGGCGCGCCCAACCCTCGTCATAGGCGAACATCTTGTAGGTCTCGATGACCTCGACATGCTCGCCCGCGACGCCGAACTCGGCCTCGCGCGCCATGCGGTCGATCTGCTCGCGCATCTTGTCGAACGCGGCATAGACGCGGCGGCGCTCGGCATCGATGTCCTCGGCCACCGTATGTTCGACG
Source organism: Sphingomonas sp. Sph1(2015) (assembly GCF_001970915.1). Taxonomy (NCBI): domain Bacteria; kingdom Pseudomonadati; phylum Pseudomonadota; class Alphaproteobacteria; order Sphingomonadales; family Sphingomonadaceae; genus Sphingomonas; species Sphingomonas sp. Sph1(2015). Next base: position 20,173 of record NZ_MQUI01000034.1, on the reverse strand, counting down.
ACGATGCGCGGCTGGTGATAGACGGCAAAGCCGCTGCCCATGCCCTCGACCAGCTTCTGCCCCGACAGGCGGATCGTCGCGGTCATCTGCGGCCGCGCCCCCGCCCCCGCCGCCGCGTCGATCAGCCCGGCATTGGCGATCAGCTCGGACAGGACCATCGCGACGGTCTGCAGCGCCTCGATCTCGACATCGGCATATTTGCGCGGTTCGCTATGCTGGACCGCCAGCACGCCCACCGCCCGCTCGCGCCGGATGATCGGCACGCCCGCAAAGCTGTGGAACCGGTCCTCGCCCGTCTCGGGCTTATAGGCGAAGTCGGGATGGCTGGCGGCTTCGTCGAGATTGAGCACCTCGACATCCTCGGCGATCGTGCCGACCAGCCCCTCGCCCATCGCCAGCTTGGTGACATGCACCGCCTCCTCGGCCAGGCCGCGCGTCGCGAACAACTCCAGCACGCCTTCGCGCAGGAGGTAGATCGAGCAGACCTCGCTGCCGATCGCCTCGCCGATGATCTGGACCACCTGGTTCAGCTTGGCTTGGGCGGGGGTGCGCGACGCCATCACGTCGTGCAGACGAACGAGGATCTCGCGGGCGGATGCGGCGGCCGAAACGGGCATGGGCATAGGGCTAACAGACGGAATGCGGCGGTGTCATGCGTTAATATTGCACGTGCGTGCCTTTTGATGGCGCACCCACCCCGATCGACACGCCGACCTGCGTTACAAATCGGGTCGTATGACCGGTTCCCTGGCCGACGCCGCGGCCTTGGAGTCGTCGCCACCCCGATGATCCGATGCGCCACATTCTGGCCAAGCCGCGATATGGCTATCAGCGCGTAGACCAGGGCTTCGCGCCCGGCACGCCGAAGCGGAACAGGATGATGGCGCCCCTGCGCAAGGACGCCGAATACTCTGGGGCCAGATCGCCGCCGTCTTTGCCATCATACTCCTGAGGATCTGGGCGGCGACGCAATGGACGGCATGGCGGCTGGGGCTTCAGCCGCAATTCGGTCAGCCGGGACAGGCGACGGCACAGGACAAGCAGCTCACGTTCCTAAACGCCGCCGCTGACCGCCGCGATCTTCCAATATACGCTGCGGTGCTCGTCCCGAGACGAACCAGCCTGCCGCCGATCCCCTGACGCTCATCGTACCGACGCTCGAACGCTTCATCGCGGCACTCCAACCCCCAATTCCCGAGAAAGTATTTGGAAACATATTTAGAGAAATGAACACCTAAGGGACAATATCTAAGCAACTTTTGCGGCTGGATTCAAATCATTGGCTGTTAGTCGCGTGGCATCACGGACAGTCCGCGCGATGAGTCATGCCAAATTTCCGATGATCGATCAGGCCTCCGGCAAACAAAAATCTTCACTCAATATGTCGATGAAGGCGCGCACCTTCGGAGAGAGGTGCTTACTCGACGGCCAAAGGACGGTTAGCGTGCACGGCGCCGCAGCTGCCTCTTGCGGAAGGTCAACCAATCTCTTCGATCTCAACGCTTGCGCTACCTCGAAGTCGGGGAGGCAGGCAATGCCGCGCCCCTCGAGGGCGAGATATTTGAGTATCTCGACCGAATTACAGACGACGTTAGACACATTGGTCGAGCCGATGACGTTCTGAAAGTCCGCCACGGGCCATTGCTCGAATTTTCCGGTGTTGGGGAAGCGATAAAGAAGGAGGGTATGCGAAAGGAGATGCTGTGCGGTGGCAGGCTGGCCACAGCGCTCCACATAGCTCGGTGAAGCAACCAGTATTTGTCGAAAGCACCCCAGCGACCTGCTCATGATTCGAGTGTCTATTGTATCGCCAATCCGAATGGCCGCGTCATAGCCTTCATCGATGAGATCGACCTTCCTATCGGTGACATCGATCTCGACTTCGACATTTGGATAAAATTCAATGAATCGGGCAATCCGTGGCAGGAGTAGATTTCCGATCATCGGAACACTCACTCGTAACTTGCCCCTGGGCATAACGAGTGTGGTGCTCAACTCATGCTCGGCGGCCTTGAGTTCGCTCAGGATACGATGGCACCGCTGAAGCAAGAGCTCGCCCTCCGCCGTCAACTTCATGCTGCGCGTGCTCCGGTGGAATAGGCGGACGCCAAAGCGACTTTCGAGACGAGCGATCGACTTGCCAATGGCGGATGCGGAAACGCCAAACCGTCGTCCGGCTTCGGTGAAGCTCAACGTCTCCGCGGCTGCAACGAAGGTCGAAATGCCCGCGAGATGATCCATAATCTCGCTTTAGCTGGCCCCATTGAAGACGGCAACGTCCGCTCTGATCGGAACTGCGGCCCATTTATCTACAATGGCGTGCCGAGTAACCGCAATTCGGCATCCCGCAGCAGGGAGGCGCCCTTGTTGCAATCCTCGAACCGGAGTCATGCATGATGACCGACGAAACTCAATTTCCTTATGCCGCGCGATCGTTCATCGTCAATTACGGCGACGGACTGGTGTTCCGTAACAGTTATCTTGCCGATGGAAAGTCGGTAACGGTTGAACACCTTGAGGGAGTCATGAAGGGAACTTTGTCGACCTCAACCTTCAACTGGTTCGAGTTAGGCAATGGTGAATATATCCTATCTTGGCAGGAGGAAGACAAATCCACAGTCGTGCATTGTGACAATTTTGAAAAGAGGACAACTCGGTCCTTCTACACGATGATGGACGGAAGCTTTTTCGAGCTGTCCGGGAAGATCACAAGCGAGACGGCCCATGTCTGATCGGCAGAATAAGGTAGCCTTGGTGACAGGTGCCTCTCGCGGAATGGGTCGCGCGGCTGCGATCGCACTTGCATCCGCTGGCACTCATGCGCTGGTTCACTACAATTCGAACGGGCAAGCGGCCGACGATGTTGTTGCTGAAATCTTGGATCGAGGAGGAAGTGTTCAGACGGTGAGCGCCGACCTTGGCACGCCCGATGGACCTTTCGGCCTGTCAGCCGCCGTTCGCAGGATCGCCAATGGCAAGATCGACATTTTCGTTTCGAACGCCGGTATTTGCCGGCCTCTCAGCCTGGGAAATACGACCGCTGAGGACTTCGACGAACAGTTTGCCGTAAATGTCAGGGCGCCCTTCTTTCTGGTCCAGCAACTTGCTCCGATGATGCCGCCAGGCGGCAGCATCGTGCTCACCTCTTCGCTGGCCGCTCGAACGACCGTAGGTGAGCTTTCCGCTTATGCAGCGTCCAAAGGCGCAATCTCAACCCTGGTCATCCAACTGGCGGCGGAGCTTGGGAAGCAAGGCCTTCGGGTCAATGGCATTGCGCCTGGTATCGTCGCCACGGACATGTCCACCTTCATCGAAACGAAGGAGGGCCATGATTTCACGCTCGGACTGCAATCCATCAAACGGATTGCAACAGCCGACGATATCGCCGCGGTGATCGCTTTCCTGACGAGCGACGCTGCCGGTTGGATCACGGGCGATGTCATCCACGTCGATGGTGGTTCCAAACTCTAGCCAACCCTTCCCGCCTCTCGATCCATGGCGAGAAACGTGATCGAGCCTGCGGGGCTTCGCAAGTCGAATCGCCTCTGACTGAACCGACGGCGAGCAAGGTCGACCAAAACCAAACAAGGCGTGCGCGGGGTTTCCAATGGCCCGACGCTGCTGAACGGCATCTGCTTTTGCGCGAAGTGCGGCGGCGCGATGACCCTGCGCACGAGCAATGGTGATGGCGGGCAGTATAGCTATTCCACCTGCTCGACCAAGGCGCGGCAGGGCAAGACGGGCTGCGAAAGTCGCTCGATCCGCATGGACAAGCTCGACCATCTGGTCGCGGGCCATCTCGACCGGCGACAGGAACGGGCCGAGCGCCGCTGCGAGCATCTGGCAGACTTGAACCGGCGAATCACGGAAACCGATCAGCGCCTCAACCGGCTCTACGACGCGATAGAATCAGGCGTCGCAGCGCTGGACGACGTGGGACTGAAAGACCCGATCGCCAATCTGAAAGCGATCCGCGATCAGGCCACGGCCGATGCCGAGCGGATACGGATGGCACTCGACGGCTCCGGCGATCGGGCCGTGACACCGGAGATGATCGACGCCCTTTCGGAGACGGCACGCAGGAGCTTGCGGATCGAAGGAGGCGGCTATCGGCGAGATCACCTGCGCGCCTTCGCCCAGCGCGTCGAGGTCGCCGATGACGAGGTTCGCATCATGGGAAACAAGTCGGACCTGCTTCAAACCCTCGTCGCCGCTTCGAGCGGGGAAACGGCGGCGTTTGCGGTTCGCAGTTCTGTACTGAAATGGCGCACCCGACAGGATTCGAACCTGTGGCCTCTGCCTTCGGAGGGCAGCGCTCTATCCAGCTGAGCTACGGGTGCGTGGGCTGGCCGACTAGCATCGCGGGGCACCCCGCGCCAGTCCTTTTTATGCGGCGGCTGCTTTTCCGTTCCTGGCAACAGGGGCCGGGGTCTTGGGGCGATAGGCGCACAGGTCCTCGACCGGACAGCGCCAGCATTCGGGCCGCCTGGCCTTGCAGATATAGCGACCATGCAGGATCAGCCAGTGATGCGCATGGAGCCGGAATGGCGCGGGCGTCGCCTTGTCCAGCTTCAGCTCGACCGCCAGCACCGTCTTGCCCTTGGCCAGGCCGGTGCGGTTGCACACGCGGAAGATATGCGTGTCGACCGCGAAGGTCTCCTGCCCGAAGGCGGTGTTGAGCACCACATTGGCGGTCTTGCGCCCGACGCCGGGCAGGCGCTCGAGCGCGGCGCGATCCTCGGGCACTTCGCCGCCATAGTCGTCGACCAGCATCTGCGACAGCGCGATGACGTTCTTGGCCTTGGTGTTGAACAGGCCGATCGTCTTGATGTGCTGCTTGAGCCCATCCTCGCCCAGGTCCAGCATCTTCTGCGGCGTATCGACCTCGGCGAACAGGGCGCGGGTCGCCTTGTTGACGCCGATATCGGTCGCCTGCGCCGACAGCGCGACCGCGACGACCAGCGTATAGGGATTGCGATATTCCAGCTCGGTCTCGGGATGCGGGTTCGCCTCCGCCAGCCGGTGATAGAATTCGACGATATCGGCCTTCTTCATGGGCGCTTACAGACCCAGCACGTCGCCCATGCGATAGCGGCCCGGCACCTGCCCCGCGAGCCACAGCGCGGCGCGCACGGCCCCGCGCGCGAAGATCGTCCGGTCCTGCGCGAAATGGCCGAGCGTCAGCCGCTCGCCCTCGCCCGCGAAGATCACCTCATGGTCGCCGATCACCGAGCCGCCACGCAGCGCCGCCATGCCGATCGTACCCTCGGTCCGCGCACCGACCAGCCCGGCGCGGCCATCGACACGCAGCTCGGACAGGCTATGCCCCCGCCCCGCCGCCGCCGCCTCGCCCAGCAGCAAGGCGGTGCCCGAGGGCGCGTCGACCTTGTGCCGGTGGTGCATCTCGGTGATCTCGATATCCCAGTCGGTACCCAGCCGCGCCGCCGCCTCGCGCACCAGATTGGCGAGCAGCGTGATGCCGAGCGAGGTGTTGCCGGTCTGGAGCACCGCGATCTCCGTCGCGGCGGCATCGATCGCGGCGTGCTGAGCCGGAGACAGGCCGGTGGTGCCGATCACGATGGGCGTGCGCGCCGCCCGCGCCGCCGCCAGATGCACGTCGAGCGCGCCCGCGATCGAGAAGTCGACCAGCACGTCCGCCGACTTGGCCAGCGCATCCGGATCGTCGCGCGAATCGCACCCGCCCGCCAGCGTCGCGCCCTCACCCTCGATCAGGTCCGCGATGGCCCGGCCCATGCGACCGGCGCTGCCGTAGATACCGATGGCGGTCATGCGGGGGCCTTGGGCGACAGGGGGGAATGGGTCGTCATGTGCGGCTTCTTTACACAGGTTGCGGCCGGGGGAAACCGGCCACGATACGCGCCTGTCAACGATCCGCGGACTGTTCGGGCGAATGGCCAAGCCGTTCGCCGATGTCGACCTCAAAATACGACGTATCCTATTACAGACTGCCCAATCTTATGTACGATCGCTGACATCAGATTTTTGATTTTAGATGTCGAATGCTGATACCCCCATGGAGGATTCTTTGTCGCTATCAATCGACCTTCAACTGCCCGGCGCCGAAATAGCGCTCGAACTGCGCGCGGGCATGTCAACGATCGTCGTTGGTGCAAACGGCAGCGGCAAGACGCAGCTGGCTACAAATTGCGAGGAACAGCTGGGAGAGCAGGCGCATCGTATCTCGGCGCAGCGCATGCTGGCGCTAGACCCTGGGGTCGAAAAAATTAGTGAGCGGATGGCTCGAGAGCGCCTTCGTTATGGTGCCCGTAAGGAGGAGCTTTTTGGCGATTACATGAGCGCGAGAAAGAACTGGCGCTGGGGACAAGCACAAGCTCAGTTCATACTAAACGATGCCGTCGCCCTCATGCAAGTTCTGTTCGCCGAGCAGGCGAACATTGGCGTCGCCGTCAACGAAGCCGCTATCTCCGGCGCTCCAGTGGTCGGGCGGGAGACGACCCTGCGCAAACTGAAAGCGATCTTTCACCGGGTTCTGCCCGCCCGCCGCCTCACGACTACTGCCGACAACATCACGGTAACCGCCATCGACGCGCAAGGTGTCGAGGGTGAGCCGTATAGCATCACCAAGATGAGTGACGGGGAAAAAGCCGTTTTCTACATGGTCGGTCAGGTGCTCGTTGCGCAGCAAGGTTCGGTCTTCATTATGGACGAGCCCGAGATTCACGTACACCGCGCGATCCTCGGCCGCCTATGGGACGAGCTCGAGTCAGCACGGCCCGATTGCGCGTTCCTGCTTATCACCCACGATCTGGAGTTCGCGGCCTCGCGGGCTGGCAGAAAGTATGTGGTGCGCAACTATGCGCCGCTGACCGGCTGGCAGATCGAAGAGGTGCCGGAGGCAAAGGGGTTTAGCGAGGACCTCGTCACGCTAATCCTCGGCAGCCGCAAACCGGTGCTATTCGTAGAGGGGCAGCAGGGCAGCCTCGACCTCGCCTTCTACCGCGCTTGTTACCCGAATTGGACGGTTATCCCGCGGGGTGGATGCCAAGACGTCATATACTCGGTCGCGACGATGCGGCGCAACGCGATGCTTACCCGCGTCACCTGCGCGGGGCTTGTCGATGCGGACGGACGGGATGCGGACGACCGGGCACGTCTTGCCAGCTTAGGCGTCTCTGTCCTGCCGGTCGCCGAGATCGAGAACCTGCTACTGCTGCCTGACGTCGCACGTGTCATTCTCGCCAAGAACGACTTTGCTGGCCCGGAACTGGAGAAGAGGCTTGCCGAAATAAAGGCGGCTGTGTTCGCGGACGCCGCCGTGCGCGCGAACATTAACGAGGTGGTGCTCGGTTACGTTCGACGGCGGGTTGACCAAATGTTGAAGAATATTGACTTTTCGGCGGATAAGTCGGTGGATAGCCTCGCGCAGAGCTACACCGCGCAGACCGGCAAGCTCGACATACCCACGATTGCCGCCAGCATCGAGAAGACGATCACCGACGCGATCGCAGCCGACGACCTACCCGCTCTGCTCGCTATCTATGATCGCAAAAGGCCGCTGCTTGCCATCGCTGCCAAGCTGCGCACCGGACATATCAATGATTTTACAGCCTGGGTAACGCGCGCCATTCAGAGTAAGGATGACGATCGGTTACGGCTTGCCGTCGAGGCGGTGCTTCCGCCCGTGTTAGCCGCATGATTGGCCGTCGAGCACCTGAGAACGGTCAGGCCGCCCAACCATTCCAGACGAGCTAAACAAACCCTATCCTCGCCCCCATGCACCCCATCCACAACATCGTCATCCTCACCGGCGCAGGCGTCTCCGCCGAGTCCGGCATCGCCACCTTTCGTGGTCCCGGCGGGCTGTGGGAGGGGCACCGGGTCGAGGATGTCTGCACGCCCGAAGCGCTCGCCGCCGATCCCGACCTCGTTCACCGCTTCTACGACCTGCGGCGGGCGGCGCTGGCCGGTGTCGCGCCCAATGCGGCGCATAAGGCCTTGGCGCGGCTGGACCGGGAATGGCCGGGCGCGTTGCTGATCGTCACGCAGAATGTCGACGACCTGCACGAGCGGGCGGGGGCAGAGCGGATGCTGCATATGCATGGTGCGCTGAAGCAGGCGCTGTGTGCCGCCTGTGGCGAGCGGTTCGACTGGCCGGACGATCTGCCGCCCGGTACGCCCTGCCCCGCCTGCGCCGCGCCGCGCTTGCGACCCGACATCGTGTTCTTCGGCGAGATTCCCTATCATATGGAGCGGATCGAGGCGGCGCTGGCCAAGGCCGATCTGTTCGTGTCGATCGGCACCTCGGGCGCGGTCTATCCGGCGGCCGGGTTCGTGCGGATGGCGAGTGCCTATGGTGCGGCGACGCTGGAACTGAATCTCGATCGGTCGGAGGGGAGCGGCTGGTTCGACGAAAGCCGCCTCGGCCCGGCGGGGCAATTGGTGCCCGAATGGGTGGAGCAGATGCTCAGCCGGTAACGGGAACGATGACCTCGCGCGCACGCGGCGTGAGCCGCTCGAGCGCCGGGTCCTGAAGGCCCCGCGCCGTCACCAGTACGCCAAAGGCGCGCGGATCGGGCTTGTTGAAGAGCAAAGGCTGGCCCAGGGCATCGGCGACCCCTGCCCCCGCCTCGGACGCGATCAGCGCGGCGGCGGCGATGTCCCACTCATTGCCCCAGCGCAGGGTCGCGACGAGATCGGCTTCGTCGGCGGCGACCATGGCGATGCGCAACGCGATCGAGTTGGGCTTGAACACCGCGACCAGATCGCGGTCGGCCTTGGGCAGCGCATCGACGGGCACGCGCGCGCCGGGCATCTGGTGGCAATAGCCCGCGCTGAGTGCGCTGCCGTTGCGGGTCGCGCCATGCCCCGCCTGCGCCAGCCACAGCTCGCCGCGCGCGGGCGCGGCCAGCACGCCGATCACCGGCACACCGTCCTCGACCAGCGCGACCGACACCGCCCAGCCCTCACGTCCGCGGATATAGTCGCGGGTGCCGTCGATCGGATCGACCACCCAGACGCGGCGTGCCGCCAGCCGGTCGGGCTTGTCCGCCGTCTCCTCCGACAGCCAGCCCGCCTCGGGGATCAGCGCGTGGAGCCGGGCATAGAGCATCCGGTCGACATCCAGATCGACCTCGCACACCGGGCTGCCCGGCGTCTTTTCCCATTGGCGGAAATCGGTGCGCCAGCGGGCAAGCGCCATCGCCGCCGCCTCGCGCGCCGCCGCCACGACAGCAGGGATCAGCTCAGCTGCTGGCAACCGTCATTCCATCGATGCGCAGCGTCGGCACATTGACGCCGTAGCGGAATTCCAGGTCGTTGGCCGGGGTCATGCCGAGGAACATATCCTTCAGATTGCCTGCCACGGTGAACTCCGCAACCGGCTCGGCGATCCGCCCGTTCACGATGCGAAAGCCCGCCGCGCCCCGGCTATAGTCGCCGGTGACGGGGTTCACGCCGCTGCCGATCAGTTCGGTGACGTACACACCATCGGCGATGTCGGCGATCAGCGTGTCGACCGGCACGCGGCCCGCCGCCATGAACAGGTTGCTGGTCGACACGCCCGGCCCGCCGCCGGTGCCGCGTGCGGCATGGCCGGTCGGCTCCAGCCCCAGCTGCCGGGCCGAGGCCGAATCGAGCAGCCAGGTCTCCAGCACCCCGTCCTCGACGATGGCGGTCGGCGACACGGCCAGCCCCTCGCCATCGAACGGGCGCGAACGCAGGCCGTGCGGGCGGTGGGGATCATCCTCGATCCGGATGCCCGCCGCCATCACCCGCTCGCCCAGACGGTCGAGCAGGAAGCTGGTCCGCCGCGTGATCGCCGCCCCCGCGATCGCCGAGACGAGATGGCCGACCAACGACGATCCGACGCGCGGATCATAGACGACCGGCATCGCGCCGCTGGCCAGCTTGGCCGGATTGAGCCGCGCCACGGTCCGCTCGCCCGCGCGCATGCCGATCGCCTCGGGGCTTTCGAGCAGGCGACGCAGGCGGGCGCCATGATGGGCATAGTCGCGTTGCATGTTCGCGCCCTCGCCCGCCACCACGCTGACCGACAGGCCGTATCCGGTGGCGGCATAGCCCGCCGCGAAGCCATGGCTGGTCGCCAGCGCCGAGACGACGCGCGAGGCGGAAGCCCCCGCCCCTTCCGAATTGGTCACGCCCGCCACGGCACGGGCGGCCTCCTCGGCCTCCAGCGCGGCGGCGCGCAACGCCTCGGGGGCGACCTCGCCGCCATCGTCCAGGTCGAGCATCGGCGGCGCACCGCGCAACAGCCGTTCCTCGGGCGCGAGCCCGGCCCAACGATCCTCGGGCGCCTCGCGCGCCATGGCGACCGCGCGCTCGACGGCGCGGTCCATCGCATCGCCCGACAGGTCCGAGGTCGAGACACTGGCCGAGCGCCGCCCGACAAACACGCGCAGGCCCAGGTCCTCGCTTTCCGACCGGCCGACATCCTCCAGGGCGCCCAAGCGTACGGATACTTCGAGCGCGGCGTCGGCGGCAAAGACCGCGTCGGCGGCGTCGGCTCCGGCGGCACGGGCGCGGGCAACGATATCGGCGGCCCGGTCGCGGGCCTGTTCGGGGGTCAGCATGGGTCAGGACTTAAGAGCGGTTGGGCGGGGATGCCAGTCCCTGTCGCATCGCCGTGGCGAGTTCCGCGCCCTCGCCTTCGCTTCGGCCGGTCGGAGACCGTCGCTGAACCGTCAGGCAATCGGGACGTTGATCCGCCATGTCCACCTCGCCGCCCTGCCGAAACCCCGTTTACCAGAAGGCCGTGCTTCGCCTGTCCGCCGGGCGCGCGGTCGAGCTGCGGCTGAAGCTGCACCTCACCCGTGGCGGATTGCTGGCGGTCGGCGGGCTCGTTTCGTCGATATTGTTGTCGACGGCCGTGCTGGTCGGCGTTGCGACACGGCACCCGCCCCGTCGCGACCATCAATAGGAAGGATTACGCAGGCTTACGCCTTGCTCAGCATCTTTTCGGCGCTGGTCTTCACGAACTCGCCGATCGGCCCGGCCATCATCGACAGCATCATCGGGATCGCCACCGTGCCGCGAAGCGCGGTGTCGGCAATCTCCATATCGGCCTTCACCGTCTGGCCCATGGCGATGATGGTCAGGATCAGGCGATCCTCGGCAGGCCATTCGGACGACACCTGGCCGCCACCGGGGATTTTCGCTTCCAGCTTGGGAAGCCCCTGCTCGATCCGGCGCCGGGCTTCGGCATGACCCAGAGAGTGGGGGATGTCGAAATTGACCGATGCCATCAGGTGGGACTCTTTCTCATTCGGGAATGAGACTCGAGTGACCCGCTTTGCCATGGGGGTCAAGCGCTATGCGGCGAAATAATATACCACTCGCACATGCCGAATATGTCGGAGGATGGAGCGGGTAACGGGAATCGAACCCGTGTATTCAGCTTGGAAGGCTGCTGCACTACCATTGTGCTATACCCGCTCAGGTCCAGCGCCGCTGATCGACCCTAGCCGATTGGCGGGGATGGTGGAAGGGACTGGATTCGAACCAGTGTACGCTCACGCGGGCAGATTTACAGTCTGCTGCCTTTAACCACTCGGCCACCCTTCCGGGGTGTCACTCCATCGGAGCGAGGCGCGCCCAATGCCGAAGCTCGGCCGGCCTGTCAACGCCGATTTGCACGATTTTTCGTCGGCCATGCCTGATCGGGTTGCTTGCATGTCGCGCAATCGGGACATAGCCTTTGACCCATTCAAGAGACACCGGGGGAAATATCATGATGCGCCCATCCTTGCTCGCCGCGGTCGCGGCGGCCGCGTTGTTGCCCGCCGCCATGGCGGGCGCGCAGGACCGTAATGCTGCCAACCGGCTGATCGACGAGGGCATGAACCACAGCCAGGTCATGCAGACCGTGCAGCATCTGACCGACGTGATCGGCCCGCGCATGACCAACAGCCCGGCGATGCGCACCGCGGAGGGCTGGACCGCGGAACAGTTCGCCAAATGGGGCCTGAAGAACGTCCATAAGGAAGGCTTCGCCTTTGGGCGCGGCTGGTCGATCGAGCGCGCCAGCGTGCGCATGGTGTCGCCCCGCCCGCTACAGCTGACCGCCATCCCCATCGCCTGGACGCCCGGCACCAACGGTGCGGTGACCGCCCCCGTCATCGTCGCGCCGATGAAGCGCGAACGCGACTTCGACAAGTGGCGCGGACAGCTGCGCGGCAAGATCGTCATGGTGTCGATGCCCGGCACCGGCGACGAGCAGACCAGTGCCCCCTTCCGCCGCCTGACCGGCGAGGACATCGCCAAGCTCGACGTCTATGTCCAGCCCGAGCATGATCCCGAGAGCGCCGACCGCCGGATGAAGCGGCTGGACTTCGCGCAGAAGCTCGACGCCTTCCTGAAGGCCGAGGGCGCGGTGGCCTATGTCACGCAGAGCTATCGCGACGGCAAGCTGGTCCACGGCGAGGGCTATCTGTTCGGGCGCGGCGAAACGCCCGCCGTCCCCGGCATCGAACTGGCCGCCGAGGATTATCGCCGCCTCGCCCGCCTGACCAGGACCGGCCCCGCCCCGACGATCGAGGTGCTGAGCGACGTTCGCTATGATGACAGCGACGTGAACGCGTACAACATCATCGCCGAAATCCCCGGCACCGACCCCAAGGCGGGCTATGTGATGGCGGGCGCGCATCTCGACAGCTGGGTCGCGGGCGACGGCGCGACCGACAATGCGGCGGGCAGCGCCATGGTGATGGAGGCCGCGCGCATCCTGGCCGCCACCGGCCAGCGGCCGAAGCGCACCATCCGTTTCGCGCTGTGGTCGGGCGAGGAGCAGGGCATCCTCGGCTCCATGGCCTATGTCGAGCAGCATCTGGCGTCGCGCGGGCGACCCGACGATGCGCCGCAGTCGGGCCTGAAGCGCTATTATGGCTGGACCAACCGCTGGCCGATCACGCCCAAGCCGAGCTACGGCGACCTGGCGGCCTATTTCAACATCGACAATGGTTCGGGCAAGCTGCGCGGGATCTATGCCGAAAACAATCCGGCGGCGGTGCCGATCCTGAAGGAATGGCTGTCGCCCTATGCGGCGATGGGCGCCGGGAACGTCGTGCAGCGGACGACGGGCGGCACCGACCATGTCTTCATGCAGGCGGTCGGGGTACAGGGCTTCCAGTTCATCCAGGACCCGCTGGATTATGGCAGCCGCACGCATCACAGCTCGGCCGATACCTTCGACCATCTGAAGGCCGACGACATGCGCCAGGCGTCGGTCGTGCTCGCCGGGGTCTTGCTCGCGGCGGCGAATGCGGACAAGGCATTGCCGCGCCCGCCGGTGCCGACGCAACCGGCGACGACCAGACCCTTTGATTTTACGGACAACGACGACTGATGGCACGCCGAGGACATCGCCCCAGCCAGGCTTCATCCAACCGCCCCCGCTTCTGGGGACGGCATGCGGTGACGGCGGCGCTCGCCAACCCGAACCGGACGGTGCGCAAGATCTGGGGCACGCGCGAGGCGCTGGCCGCGCTCGACCTGCCGCCGGTCCTGCCGGTCACCTTTGCCGATGTCGCCGATCTGGGCCGACTGGTGCCCGCCGACGCGCCGCATCAGGGCCTGGTGGCAGAGGTCGATCCGCTGGAGGATATCTGGCTGGGCGATCTGCTGCACGAGGTACAGGATAACCAGCGACCGCTGGTCGTGCTGGACCAGGTGACCGACCCGCACAATGTCGGCGCGATCCTGCGCTCGGCCGCCGCGTTCGACGCGGTGGGCATCGTGACCCAGGACCGGCACGCGCCGCCCGAATCGGGCACGGTCGCCCGCTCGGCCAGCGGCGCGCTGGAGACGGTGCCGTGGGTGCGCGTGGTGAACCTGGCCCGCGCGCTGGAGGAGATCGCGGAAGCGGGCTTCTGGCGAATCGGCCTGACCGGCCATGCCAACCAGACGCTGGCCCAGGCGATGGGCACCCAGCGCATCTGCATCGTGCTGGGCGCCGAGGGCGAAGGGATGCGCCAGAATACCGAAGCGCATTGCGACGAACTCGCCAAGCTGCCGATCAGCCCGAAGGTGGAGAGCCTGAACGTCTCCAACGCGGCGGCAATCGCGCTGTACGCGGTGGCGGCGCGGTGATCTTCCGGGCGGCGGGGCCGGTCCCTGCCGCCTTTTTTGCGCGGGGCGAAGGGCGGGACGTGCGCTTCGACTTCGCTCAGCGTGAACGGCTGTTTGTCCTGATGGCCACCATCCCCGTCCTCCGTTCAGCCTGAGCGAAGTCGAAGGCTATGGGATGAAGGTTCGCGCGGAGGCGCGGAGATGGTGTATCTGGCCGCAAGGCCTCTCCATCCTCGCCAGCCGCCGCAAAAGTCTGCCGGTCGTGATGGCCGACTCCGCTCGCCCGACGCCGGATATCTCCGCGCCTCCGCGTCTCCGCGCGAACAAAATCTCTCGGGTAAACCGCAACGCCACCCGACAGGACACCACCTCCGCGCCCTCCGCGCCTCTGCGCGCAAAAAAAGAGGCGGGGCCGAAACCCCGCCTCCGACGTTCCGACGCAATGCGCCGTCAGTCCTCCGCCGCGATCCGCACCCGCATCCCGTCCTGCGCCGCGCCGAAGGGCAGCTGGCACGACAGGCGCGAAGTTGCGTCGCGCTCACTGGTCGAATCGAGCAGGTCGTCCTCATCCGGGCCGAGCGCGGGCAGCGTGTCGGCAAAGGCCGGGTCGACATGCACATGGCAGGTCGCGCACGAACAGCAGCCGCCGCACAGCGCCAGCAATTCGTCGACACCGGCATCCCGGATGACTTCCATCACCGACAGACCGGCCTCGCCGTCGATTTCGCGTTCTTCCCCGTCGCGGGTCACGACGATAAGCTTGGGCATGTCCATTCTCCTTGTCGGCCCTGATATTGAAAGCGCCTCTGCCGGGCCTGAACGCGCGGATCAAGCATCATGGGGCTGAGCGCCGAACAGATTCGCGAAAGCATGGACGCACTCGCCGCCGCCGAGCCCGCCATCGCCGCCGCGCTGGACCGGATCGGCTACCCGGCGCCGCGCATCCGGGCGCGCGGCTATGCCACGCTGGTACGCACCATATTGGGCCAGCAGGTCTCGGTTGCCTCGGCCGATGCGCATTGGCGGCGGCTGAACGAGCTGCTCGGCGATGCGAGCGATCCGACGCGACTTCACGGCTTCACCGACGAGGAACTGCGCGGTGCAGGCATCTCGCGGCAAAAGGCGGGGTATCTGCGCAGCCTGGCCGAGGAAGTGACGAGCGGTCGGCTGAACCTGTCCGCCCTGCCCGAGGATGACGAGGACGCGATCGCCAAGCTGGTCGCGGTCAAGGGCATCGGCCGCTGGTCGGCGGAGGTCTATCTGCTGTTCGCCGAAGGCCGCACCGATATCTGGCCCGCGGGCGACCTCGCCGTGCAGATCGAGATGGGGCGCATCCTGGGCCATGACGCGCGGCCATCGGAAAAGCGGGTTCGCGAACTGGCAGAGGCCTTTCGTCCACACCGCAGCGCGCTCGCGATCTTTACATGGCATCATTATGGCGCCGGAGCCGACGCCGCGCCGGTGTGATCCTCCCCGCTCGCGGGGAGGTGGCAGGCCGCAGGCCTGACGGAGGGGGGCTTCGGCAAGGGCTTCGTTCCGTCGCACGCCCCCTCCACCACCCTGCGGGTGGTCCCCCTCCCCGTGCCGGGGAGGATGATTGATCCACTTCTCCCTTGCCCCGCCCGACCCGAAAGGCCACCTTTCCCGCGATGCCCACCCTTCCCGCCGTCGCCACCATCGCCCAGACCATCCAGCTGTCGCTGGCCCCCGTCTTCCTGCTCGCCGCGATCGGGCAGTTGCTGAACGTGCTGGCCGGGCGGCTGGCACGGGTGATCGACCGGGCGCGCGGGCTGGAGATGATGATCCACAAGATCGATGACGGCCCCGAACTGGCCCGCCACAAATGGGAACTGCGGCTGCTCGACCGGCGCATGTCGATCATCAACGCGGCCCTGTTCCTGTCGGTGTCGAGCGCGGTGATGGCCTGCATCGTCATCGCCGTGCTGTTCATCGCCAATCTCGGCAAATTCCATATCGGCACCTGGATCGCACTGGCCTTCATCCTCTCGGTCTGCCTGCTGACCATGTGCCTGGTCGCCTTCATGGTCGAGGTCCGCATCTCGCTGCGTGCGATCCATGTCCGCAAGGAAATCCTGGATTGAGCGTCACCCCGACCGAGCGACGTGCCTTGCAGGCCGTGGTCGCCACCGCCTGTCTGGTGCCGCTGACCATCGGCGGGATCAGCATCGTGCGCGGCCCCGGCTGGCTGGGCCATGCGCCCATGATCCCGACCGACCTGGACAGCCAGTTCCGTTATGTCTCGGGCATCTTTTTTGCCCTTGGGCTCGCCTTCACCACCTGCGTGCCCGGCATCGAACGCAAGAGCGCACGGTTTCGCCTGCTCGGCCTGCTGGTGGTGGCGGGCGGACTGGCGCGGCTGCTGTCCTGGGGGACGATCGGCGCGCCTTCCCCGGGGCATCAGCTGGGTCTGGTGATGGAACTGGGGGTCGTGCCGCTTCTTATGCTCTGGCAGGCCCGCATCGCGCGCGGTCGTTGACCGTCAGGAGCTTTGCGATGCATTTTTCGAACCGAGCTCCCTCATGACCATCGTCCGCCGGATCGCCAAGGGACTGGCGCTGGTCCTGATCCTCGTCGGCCTGGCCGCGACGATCGTGCCGCATTATCTCGACCGTCTCTATTATGAAGGGCCGGAGAGCGGCCATTATGACGGCGAGCGTTTCTTCAACCCCGATGGCGATGCCGATACGCGGCGGATGCCGACACGCGGCGGGCGCGGCGGCTTTCTGTGGCGACAGCTGACCGGCGATGACGGCCGCCCCGCATGGCCCAAAGCGGTGCCGGTCCAGCCCTCCAGGCCCCAGGCCCGTGTCGAGGGACAGCGGATGGTCGCAACCTGGATCGGCCATGCGACCGTGCTGGTCCAGACCCAGGGTCTCAACATTCTGACCGATCCTGTCTATGCCGAGCGTACCGGCCCCTTCGGCTTTGGCCCGAAGCGGGTGGCGCGGCCGGGCGTGGCGCTCGACGACCTGCCCCGGATCGACCTGATCCTGATCAGCCACAATCATTACGACCATCTGGATCAGGCGACCCTGCGCCAGCTCTGGCAGCGCGACCGGCCGCTGGTCGTCACCAGCCTGGGCAATGACAGCGTGATCGGCCAGGTCGGCGTGCCCGCCACCGCGCTCGACTGGGGGCGGGAGAAGGTGATCCGGCCCGGCGTCTCGGTCGCCGTCACGCGTAATCATCACTGGGGCAGCCGCTGGTTCACCGACCGCAACCGCGCGCTGTGGTCCAGCTTCGTGGTGAAGCTGCCCGGCGGCAATATCTTCTTTGCCGGCGATACCGGCATGGGCGATGGCCGCTGGCCGGAGGAAGCGGCAAAGCTTGGCCCGGTGCGCCTCGCCCTGCTGCCAATCGGGGCGTTCCGCTTCGAACCCGGCCAGATGGCCTCGGGCAGCCATATCGGCCCGCCGCAAGCGGTGCAGGTTTTCGAGCGGCTGGGGGCGTCCATGGCGATCCCCATCCACTGGGGCACGTTCCGCCTGTCCTATGAGGGCTATGATACGCCGCCCAAGCTGCTGGATGCGGCGATGGCGTGTTCGGGGGCGCGGGGTCGGTTTGCGGCGGTTCGGCTGGGTCAGCCGGTGGAGATCGCGCCGTTCCGGGCTGCGGGTGCAGTACGGACCAGCGATGCGGCGATGCGGACTTGCCTCGACACGCCGCAGGTCCGGGCTTTGCGATAGGGATTCCCTTGGCCTTCGACTTCGCTCAGGCTGAACGGGGTTTGGTATTGAAACCCTCTCCCCCCCTCCATTCGGGCTGAGCGAAGTCGAAGGCCACGCCCCAAACATCGGACCCACTGGAACAAAAGTGCAACCGGACCCATATTCACCCCCATGGCGATCCAGATCCGCACCACCCTCGACGAGCCCGAAACCGGGGTCAGCTTCATCCCCCACCGCCCGTCGCGCCCCGAAAAGGCGGAGGGCGGCAAGCGCTTCGAACTCGTCACCGAATATACCGCCAGCGGCGACCAGCCTGCGGCGATCAAGGAACTGACGGCGGCGGCCCGCGCGGGCGACAAGGATCAGGTGCTGCTGGGCGTCACCGGATCGGGCAAGACCTTCACCATGGCCAAGGTGATCGAGGAATTGCAGCGCCCCGCGCTGATCCTCGCCCCCAACAAGATCCTGGCGGCGCAGTTGTACGGGGAGTTCAAGAGTTTCTTCCCCAACAACGCGGTCGAATATTTCGTCAGCTATTACGACTATTACCAGCCCGAGGCTTATGTGCCGCGGTCCGACACCTATATCGAGAAGGAAAGCTCGATCAACGAGTCGATCGACCGGATGCGCCACTCGGCCACCCGCGCGCTGCTGGAGCGTGACGACGTCATCATCGTCGCCTCGGTATCGTGCCTTTACGGTATCGGCTCGGTCGAAACCTATTCGGCGATGATCTTCGACCTGAAGAAGGGCCAGAGCGTCGACCAGCGCGAGATCATCCGCAAGCTCGTCGCGCTGCAATATAAGCGCAACGACGCCGCCTTCATGCGTGGCAATTTCCGGGTGCGCGGCGACAATCTGGAAATCTTCCCCTCGCATTATGAGGATTCGGCCTGGCGCGTGTCCTTCTTCGGCGACGAGATCGAAGAGATCGTCGAGTTCGATCCGCTGACCGGCAAGAAGGTCGCCAGCCTGAACTCGATCCGCATCTACGCCAATTCGCACTATGTCACGCCCGGCCCGACGATGAAGCAGGCCACGGAGGCGATCAAGTTCGAGCTGACCGAGCGCCTCAAGGAGCTGGAGGCGGAGGGCAAGCTGCTCGAACACCAGCGGCTGGAGCAGCGGACGAATTTCGACCTGGAGATGATCGCCGCCACCGGCAGCTGCAACGGCATCGAGAATTACAGCCGCTTCCTGACCGGCCGCCTGCCCGGCGAACCGCCGCCCACTTTGTTCGAATACCTTCCCGAAAACGCGGTGCTCTTCGTCGACGAGAGCCATGTCACCATCGGCCAGATCAACGGCATGTCGCGCGGCGACCATCGGCGCAAGATCACGCTGGCGGAGTATGGCTTCCGCCTGCCGTCCGCGATCGACAACCGGCCGCTTCGCTTCAACGAATGGGACGCGATGCGCCCGCAGACGGTCAGCGTCTCGGCCACGCCCGGCAATTGGGAGATGGAGCAGACCGGCGGCGTCTTCGTCGAACAGGTCATCCGCCCCACCGGCCTGATCGACCCGCCGGTCGAGATCAAGCCGGTCGAGGAGCAGGTGCAGGACCTGATCATCGAGGCGCGCAAGACCACCGAACTCGGCTACCGCACCCTCGTCACCACGCTGACCAAGCGAATGGCGGAGGACCTGACGGAGTATATGCACGAGGCGGGGATCAAGGTCCGCTACATGCACTCCGACGTCGAGACGCTGGAGCGTATCGAGCTGATCCGCGACCTGCGACTGGGCGTCTATGACGTGCTGATCGGCATCAACCTGCTGCGCGAGGGGTTGGACATTCCCGAATGCGGGCTGGTCGCGATCCTCGACGCGGACAAGGAAGGGTTCCTGCGCTCCGAAACCTCGCTGATCCAGACGATCGGGCGCGCGGCACGTAACGTCGACGGCCGGGTGATCCTCTATGCCGACCGGATCACCGGATCGATGGAACGCGCCATGCTGGAAACCTCGCGGCGTCGCGAGAAGCAGATGGCGTATAATACCGAGCACGGCATCACGCCGCAGACGATCCGCCGCCAGATTGGCGACATCATCGCGCATGTGGCGTCAGGCGATCAGGTGACGGTGCCGATCGACGACGACCGTCCGCACATGGTCGGCCACAATCTGCGCGCCTATATCGAGGAACTCGAGAAGAAGATGCGCAAGGCCGCCGCCGACCTCGAATTCGAGGAAGCGGGCCGGTTGCGGGATGAAATCCGGCAGCTCGAGAACGAGGAACTCGGCCTGCCGGTCCATGAGCAGAAGGCCCCGATCATGGGCCGGTCGAACGAGGGCAAACCGGGGACGCGCAAGACGCGGTTTGGGAAAAGCAAGAAGTTTGCGAGTGGGCGCAAGGCGAATTGATTATTGGGGAGGCTGGGCTACTTGGCCCCTGCCCCTGCCCCTGCCCCTCCCCAACC
>NZ_MQUI01000033.1:0-42144 GCF_001970915.1 Sphingomonas sp. Sph1(2015) | reverse complement strand
GCTCGGTCTCCATTCTCGGCGGCGGTCGCTTCTTTGGCCGCGGGGCGCATGCTCGACTTTGCCGCGTCCGCACTGGTAGATGGCGGGATGACCATCGATCCGCCCGCGTATCCGATCGACCATGCCTTGCGCGGGGCGGGCGATGCTTCTGCGCTGCTCGACCGCGAGGGAGGGCTGAGCTTTGCCGAGGCGGAGGAGGCGGTCGCGCGGCTGGCCGGATGGCTGGCGGCGCATGGTTTCGCGCCGGGTACGCGGGTGGCGACATGGTTGCCCAAGACGCGGCAATCCGCGTTGATGCCGCTGGCCGCACCGCGCGCGGGGCTGGTGCATGTGCCGATCAACCCGCTGCTCAAGCGCGCGCAGGTTGCCCATATCCTGGCCGATAGCGGCGCGGCGATGCTGCTGACCCATGGTCCGCGCGCCGCGACGCTGGAGGAGGGCGACGTGCCCGGGGGCGTGCGGGTGACGACCGAGGTCGGGCAGGGCGATGCGCTGCCCCGATCGATGGCGGATACCGATGCACTGGCGGCGATCCTCTATACTTCCGGTTCGACCGGGCGGCCCAAGGGGGTGATGCTGAGCCATGCCAATCTCTGGTACGGCGCGGTGTCGGTCGCGCAATATCTGAAGCTGACACCCGACGACCGGGTCTTGGGCGTGCTGCCGTTCAGCTTCGACTATGGCCAGAACCAGCTTTTCTCGACCTGGGTCGCGGGAGGCGCCGTTGCGCCGCTCGACTATCTGACCCCGCGCGACGTGGTGAAGGCGGTCGTGCGCCACGGCGCGACGACGCTGGCGGGGGTGCCGCCGCTCTGGACGCAGTTGCTGGGCATCGACTGGCCGGAAGAGGCGGTCGCCTCGATCCGGCGGCTGACCAATTCGGGTGGGGCACTGACCCCGCGACTGGTGCGGGGGCTGCGGGCGCTGTTTCCGGCGGCGGACCTTTATGCGATGTACGGCCTGACCGAGGCGTTTCGCTCGACCTATCTCGACCCCGCCCTGATCGATGCGCATCCCGATGCGATCGGCCGCGCCATTCCCTTTGCTGAGGTGATGGTGCTTCGCCCCGACGGCAGTCGCGCGGCACCGGGCGAGCCGGGCGAGCTGGTCCATGCCGGGCCGCTGGTCGCGCAGGGCTATTGGCGGGATGCCGAGCGGACGGCGCAGCGTTTCCGCCCGACACCGGACCATGCCCGCGCGGTGTGGTCGGGCGATACGGTGGTCGAGGGCGCGGACGGGCTGCTCCGCTTCGTCGGGCGCGATGACGAGATGATCAAGGTTGCTGGCAACCGGATCAGCCCGCAGGAGGTCGAGGAAGCCGCGCTGTCCGGTGGCGAGGCGCGCGAGGCCGTCGCCTTCGGCATCGCCGACGAAGCGCAGGGGCAGGCGATCGTGCTGGTCCTGGGCGGCGATCCGGCGCAGGAGGCGGCCCTGCGCGCGCGGTTGAAGCGCGACCTTCCCAATTTCATGCAGCCGTCGCACATCGCCTGGGCGCGCGCGCTGCCCCGCAACGCCAATGGCAAGCTCGACCGCGCCGCGCTGCGCCGGGAATGGGCCGAAAAGGATATGACGTCATGAAGCCGATGGGGCCGATCCCCCCCGAATTCGCCGCGCAGGCCGGGGCGCTGACCATCGCCGGGCGGAGCGCCGAGACATGGATGGCGGGACGCGACGGGCCGGTCTTCGTCTATGACCCGGCCATCGTCGCTGCTCGTGTCGCACGGTTTCGCGCTGCCTTTCCGTCGATCGATCTCCATTATGCGATCAAGGCCAATCCTTTCGGGCCGTTGCTGGAGGCGATGGCGGCGATGGTCGACGGGTTCGACGTCGCTTCGGCGGGTGAGCTGGCCAAGGTCGCGCCGCTGGGCAGGCCGGTCAGTTTTGCAGGTCCCGGCAAGCGCGATGCCGAGCTGACCGCTGCGATCCGTGCGGGCGTGACGATCAATCTGGAGTCGGAGGGTGAAGCACGGCGCGCGCTGGCGATCGCGGACGGGCTGGGCGTGTGTCCGCATCTGGCGGTCCGGGTAAACCCGGATGTCGAATTGCGGGGCTCGGGCATGAAGATGGGCGGGCGCCCTTCGCCCTTCGGCATCGATGCCGAGCGGGTGGCTGCGCTCGTCCGCGAACTGATCGCGGCGGGGGCCGACTGGCGCGGTTTCCATATCTATGCGGGCAGCCAGGCGCTCGATCCGCAGGCGATCATCGACACGCAAGGGGCGACCATCGCGCTGGCGGCGCGGTTGGCGGACGCAGCCGGGGCGACGCCGCCGCTGGTCAATCTGGGCGGCGGGTTCGGCGTGCCCTATTTCGCGGGGGACAAGCCGTTGCCGGTGGAGAGGGTCGGCGCGGCGCTGGAGCAGGCGCTGGCCGATCGGCCCGCCATCCTGGGCGACAGCCATTTTGCGATCGAACTCGGCCGCTGGCTGGTCGCCGAGGCGGGGGTCTATCTGGCGCGGGTCGTCGATCGCAAGGAAAGCGGGGGCGAGACTTTCCTGATCCTCGACGGCGGCCTGCATCACCAGCTGGCGGCCAGCGGCAATTTCGGCACCGTCGTCCGGCGCAACTATCCGCTGGCGCTGGCCCATGCGATGGGGGCCGAGGCCATGGAGACGGTGTCGGTCGTGGGGCCGCTCTGCACCCCGCTCGACCGGCTGGGCGACCGGGTCGCGCTGCCCGTGGCGCAGGTCGGCGATATCGTCGCGGTGTTTCTGGCCGGGGCTTACGGAGCCACCGCCAGCCCTTCGGCGTTTCTGGGCCATCCCCCCGCATCCGAGATGATCGGCGGACCGGCATAACGCTCTGTTCACCTCTTGGGTGGCATAGCGACATTGCGTAATTTGCCTTTCGTCTCCGTATCCTGGGAGAGGAGGGGTCCAGGAGTAGCATTCGCATGGCATCGTTCGCCCGCCCCTTCTTGATCGCAGGCCTTTGTGCCTCGACGCTGACCGCCTGTTCGACGGCGGGGACCAAAACCGAGCTGCCCTCGGCCGGATATGTCGCGCGCAAGGAGCAGCCGGGCGAGGAATATGTGATCGGCCCGCTCGACACCCTGAACATCTTCGTCTGGCGCAATCCCGACCTGTCGACCAAGGTGCAGGTGCGCCCCGACGGCCGCATCACCACGCCGCTGGTCAACGACATGCCCGCCGTCGGCAAGACGCCCGCGATGTTGCAGGACGACCTGAAAAAGGCGCTGTCCGAATATGTCTCCAACCCGATCGTGTCGGTGATCGTCGAGAATTTCTCGGGCACCTACAGCCAGCAGGTACGGATCGTCGGCGCGACCGAGCGGCCCGCCTCCATCCCCTATCGCGCGAACATGACGCTGCTCGACGCGATGATCGCGGTGGGCGGGCTGAACCAGTTCGCGGCGGGCAACAAGGCCAAGCTGGTGCGCACCGATCGCGAGACCGGCAAGCAGCGCGAATATGCGCTCCAGATCAACGATCTGCTCCGCAAGGGGGATTCGAAGGCGAATGTCCGGCTGGAGCCGGGCGACGTGATCATCATTCCCGAATCGATGTTCTGAGGCAGCGCGCGCGTGTCGAGTATTCAGGACGAGATCCGCATCGCCCTCCATGCGATATGGATACGCCGCTGGCTGGCGCTGGCGGTGGCATGGGCGGTGTGCATATTGGGGTGGCTGTTCGTCGCCCAGATCCCCAGCAAATATGAATCCCGCGCGCGCATCGCGGTGCAGAATTCGCAGATCCTGCCCGATGGCATGACCACGGGGCCGAACAGCCAGATGGATTCGGTCGACCGGGTACGCCAGACGCTGATCTCGGCGATCAACCTGCAAAAGGTCGTGCGCGGCACCGACCTGGCTGCCACGGTGTCGAGCGACGCCGATGTCGCGGCGCGGGTCGCGCAGCTGGCGCAGTCGATCAAGATCGAGAACCAGCAGGACACCATCTTCCAGCTGACCGTCACCCAGTCCAGCCCCAAGCTGGCGCAGCAGGTCGCGCAGAAGCTGATCGACATCTTCGTCGAATCCAACCTGCTCGGCGATCGCAATACCACCAACCAGAGCCTCACCTTCCTCGACAAGCAGTTGAGCGAGCGCCAGAAACAGCTCCAGATCGCCGAGGCCAAGCGCGCCCAGTATCTGAACCAGTTCGCCGGTGGCCTGCCGGGCACCGGGTCGGTCGCCGACCGGATCGGCCTGGCCCGGTCGCAAATGGCGCAGGTCGACAGCGATCTGGCGGCGGCGCAGTCCAGCGTCGCGGCTGTGCAGGGCCAGCTGGCGGGCACCCCGCGCACGGTCAGCGAGGGCGGCGGCGCGGCGGTCAGCCCGGCGCGGGCGCGACTGGCGACGATCCAGGGCCAGCTCGCCGACGCCCGCACGCGCGGCTATACCGAAAACCACCCGGACGTGATCGCGCTGCGCAACCAGCTGGCCGCCGCACAGGCCGCCGCGAAGGCCGAGCCCGCCGGGGGCGTGGCGGGGGGACAGCCCAATCCGCTCTACATGTCGCTCCAGTCGATGGCGGCGGAGAAACAGTCGCAGCTCGCCAGCCTGAAGATCCGCAAGAGCCAGTTGCAGAACGACCTCGACCGGCTGAACGCCAGCCTGGCCACCGATCCCGAGGCGGCTGCCGCCCAAGGTGCGATCGACCGGGATTATCAGGTGCTGAAAGACAGTTACGACCAGTTGTTGCGTCAGCGCGAGCAGGTGGCGCTGCGCGGCCAGGCGCAGAACCAGACCGATTCGATGCGGTTCAGCGTGATCGATCCGCCGACCTATCCGCGCGCGCCCAGCTCTCCCAACCGCCTGCTGCTGCTGACCGGCGTCTTCGCCGCAGGGCTGGGGTTGGGTGTCGGTTCGGCCTTTGCCCTGTCGAAGCTGCGCCAGACCTTCACCACCCCGCAATCGCTTCAGCGCACGATGGGGATGCCGGTGATCGGTGCGATCGGCGAAGTCGTGACGCGCGGGCAGGCGACGGCGCGGGCGCGGCGGTTGAAACTGTTCCTCGGCGGGACGGCGGCCTTGGGCGCGGCCTATGGGCTGGTCCTGGTTGTCGAGCTATTACAGCGGGGAATGGCTGCGTGACCGAAAATGTGAAACCCACCAGACCCCGCCGGGAACCGTCGCTGCTAGAGCGGGCGGCGAATGTGTATGATTTCCAGTCCTATGTGCGCGTGCCCGAGGTGCGTGACGCGCCCGACGCGCCAGCGCCGCGGCCATCGGACGAGGAGGCCGGACGGACGCCGCCCGTCCCGCCGGTCGAGGCAGGGCCGCCGGGCCTCGTGGCGTATGACGAGCCTGCGCCGTCCTCTGTCGATCACCCGCCTTTCGATCCCTCGCTCAGCGGCATTCCGGCGGAGTTCCTGGCGCAACCGGGCGACGATGAGTTTCTGGCGACCGAATATAGCCCGGTCTTTTCCGATGTCGCGATGGTCGACCGCGCGATGCTGGCGGAAAACGGGATGATCGTGCCCGGCGCGCCGATCGGGCCGCTGGCCGAGGAGTTCCGGCTGGTCAAGCGCCAGCTGATCATCACCAGCCAGCGGCTGGTCGAGGGCGGTGACGAGGATAAGGCCCGGGTCGTCCTGGTGTGCTCGGCACGGCCGCAGGATGGCAAGACCTTCTGCTCGGTCAATCTCGCTTTGTCGCTGGCGGCGGAGCGTGACACCGAGGTGCTGTTGGTCGATGCCGATGTCGCCAAGCCCGATGTGCTGGGGCGGCTCGGCCTGAACGAGGGGCCGGGGCTGCTCGACGCGCTGATCGACGGCAGCATCGATGTCGAGTCGCTGGTGATGCGTACCGATGTGCCGCATCTGGCGGTGCTGCCCTGCGGCACGCGGACCGCCAATGACACCGAACTGCTTGCCTCGGCCCGCACCCGCGCGGTCGTGCAGCGGCTGTTGTCGGCCAATCCGCGCCGTCTGCTGATCTTCGACTCGCCGCCTGCGCTGGCGGCGTCGCCCGCCTCGGTGCTGGCGATGCTGGCCGGGCAGGTGATGATGGTGGTCCGCGCCGACCGTACGCCCGAAAGCGAAGTCGGCGCCGCGATCGCGCTGCTCGATGCGTGCGATCATATCCAGCTGGTGCTGAACAGCGTCGCCTTCGTGCCGGGCAGCCGCCGGTTCGGCTATTATGGCAAATATGGCAAGGACGGCGCGCCGTGACGCTCGTGCGGCCTGCCCTTGTCGGTCTGGTCGGGGCGCTGGCCGCATGGCCGTGCGCGCTCGCCGCCCAGGCTCAAGCTGTGCCGGTCGCGGGTGGAGCCGCATCCAACGCACCGGGTGATGGCTCGGCCGAGCCGTCCGCCGCCGATCGGCGCGACACCGGGCGCGGGTCGCGTGCCAATGTGCAGCAGCGTCGCCGCGCGCAGCTGGCCCCCTATGTCGAGGTCGGGCAGGGGCTGGTCGCCGATCTGACGCGCGGCGATGCCGTCACCTATACGACGCTGGCGGCGGGCGTGAATGCCGAGGTCCAGACCGCCCGGGCGCAGGGACAGGTCAGCTATCGCTACGAACACCGCATCGGCTGGGGCGACCGGGCCGCGGGTGGGGATATCCATAGCGGGCTGGCGAGGGGCGCCTACGCCGTCACGCCCAATCTGCGGCTGGAGGCCGGGGCGCTGGCGACGCGGACGCGCGCCGATATTCGCGGCGAGGCGCCCGGCGTGCTGGTCGGCAATGTCGCCAATGTCTCGCAAATATATTCGGTCTTCGCCGGGCCGTCGCTGGCCACGCGGGCAGGGCCGGTGCAGATCGGCGCGAATTACCGGCTGGGCTATACCCGTGCCGAGACCCCGGGCCTGGGCGGCGTGGCGGCCGGTCAGCCCCGGCTCGATTATTTCCGCGACAGCTGGAACCACGTCGCCAGCGTCAGCGCCACCGCGCGGCCGGGATCGATCGCGCCGGTCGGCCTGTCGGCCAATGCCGCCTATGAGCGTGACGATGCCGGACAACTCTCGCAGCGTTACGAGGGCTGGTTCCTGCGTGGCGACGTGCTGAAGCCGATTTCGCCCTATGTCGCGCTGACCGCCGGGGTCGGTTACGAACGGATTGAGTCGAGCCAGCGCGATCCCAAGGTCGATGCCGCCGGACGCCCGCTGGTCGACAGCCAGGGCCGCTTCATCACCAACCCCACCGGGCCGCGCCGGATCGCCTATCGCACGGACGGCGTCTATTACGATGCGGGCGTGATCTGGCGCCCCGATCGCCGCACCTCCGTCGAGGGGCATGTCGGCGAGCGTTACGGCTCGCTCAGCATCACCGGGATGGCGCGTTACCAGGCGGCGCGCGACATCGTGTTCCAGGCGGCGGTCCATGACGGCATCCAGACCTTTGGCCGCCAGCTGCGCAACGGGCTGTCCAACCTGCCGACCAATTTCGTCGAGACGCGCGATGCCTTTGCGCAGCAGTTCAACGGCTGCACCTTTTCGGCGGGCGGCACGTCGCCCGGCGGGTGCCTGAACGATGCGCTGCAATCGGTTCAGACCGCCGTCTACCGGGCGCGCGGGCTGGACATGGCGGTATCCTATCAGCGCGGGCGCTCCACGCTGGGGGTGGGGATGGGCTATACCAGCCGCCGCCTGTTCGCGCCGGACGGCGCGCCGGGCCTGATCGTCTCGGGCGTGCAGGATGACAGCTATTACGGCCAGATTTTCCTCGGCCGCGCCTTTGGCCCCAATTCGGGGCTTAACGTGAATGGCTTCGTTAACTATTACGTCTCTAGGTTGGCGGGGGCCGAGGACGTGGTATCGCTGGGGTCGACCGCCAGCTATTACCGCAACTTCGGTCGGCTCGGAACAACCGCGTCGGTTGGATTGTACCACTTCCAGGTCGGCGACCTGTCCAGTGCCCTGTCGGCACAGGCCCTGATCGCCGCACGGTATCAATTCT
The DNA here is from genome assembly GCF_001970915.1 of Sphingomonas sp. Sph1(2015). NCBI lineage: Bacteria > Pseudomonadati > Pseudomonadota > Alphaproteobacteria > Sphingomonadales > Sphingomonadaceae > Sphingomonas > Sphingomonas sp. Sph1(2015). Next base: position 34,287 of record NZ_MQUI01000033.1, on the reverse strand, counting down.
GACCGGCCGAAAGGCACGATGATGTACGAGACCCATTTCGGTCTGGGCGAACGCCCGTTTCAACTGACGCCGGACCCGCGTTTCTGGTTCCAGACGGCGACCCATGGCAAGGCGATGGCCTATCTGGGCTATGGCCTGGCGCAGGGGGAGGGCTTCATCGTCATCACCGGCGATGTCGGTGCGGGCAAGACCACGCTGGTCGGCCATCTGGTCGAGACGCTGGATACCAAGCGGCTGCGTGTCCTGCATATCGTGTCCACGGCGGTCGAGCCGCAGGACCTGTTGCGCGTCCTGGCCGGGCAGCTGGGCGTCGATGCGCAGGGGCTGACCAAGGCCGCGCTGCTCGCCGCGATCGAGCGCGCGCTGAACGGCGTCGCGCGCGAGGGGCGCCGCATCCTGCTGATCGTCGACGAGGCGCAGGCACTGCCGCTCGCCTCGCTCGAAGAACTCCGCATGTTGTCCAATTTCCAGGCGGGCGGCCATGCGCTGCTCCAGATCCTGCTGGTCGGACAGCCCGAATTTCGCGAGCGCCTGCTGGGTTCGGCCGCCGTCGAGCAGCTGCGCCAGCGCGTCATCGCCATCCATCACCTCGACCCGATGGAGCCCGAGGAAGTCCCCGATTATATCGCGCATCGCCTGGCGGTCGCGGGCTGGACAGGGCGTCCCGATTTTGCCGCCGATGCCTTCGACGCGCTGTACGATGCGTCGGGCGGGGTGCCGCGCCGGTTGAACGTGCTGGCGGGCCGCGTCCTGCTGCAGGCCGCGATCGAGGGTGTCGAGCTGATCGGTCGCCAGACGGTCGAAAGCGTCGCCGCCGACATGGCCGCCGATATGAGCGCGGGTCGCGAGGCCCCGATGCCGATCGCGGTCGAGCCCGAGCCGGTCGCGCCGATCTTCAACAGCGCGGGGCGGTTGGGCGATCCCTTGTTCTCGGAGGGTACGCTGCGCAACGGGCTGGGCCTGAACGGTCAGGCGACGGTCGCCCCGACGCAGCCTGATCCCATCACCCGCGTGACGCCCGAGAGCCAGTCCGTCCCGCGCAGCACGCACCGCGTCGTCGCCCCGCCGCCCGCACCCGAGCCGGTCTCGCTGCGTCCGATGCCAACACCCGCCGCGCCCCCGCCCGTTGCGGCGGAAGAGCCGGTCCCCGCCGCCCCGCCTTCGGCCAACGTCGCGCTGGAAAGCCGCATCGCGCAGCTCGAAGCGCGGCTGGAGCAGCAGGAGGCGGCGTTGCGCCGCGTCCTGACCCTGTTGGTCGACTGGTCAGAGATCGACAATCGTGGTGAGGAGCGTCGTGAAGCCGGCGCCACGATCCGACCGGGAGCCTGGGGTCATGCCGCCTGAGATCACGGCAAAGACATTGCCGCTCAACGGCATGTCGGTCGATGTCGAGGAATGGTTTCAGGTCGGCGCGTTCGAGCGCACGATCGACAAGAGCGACTGGGACCGGCTGGACAGCCGGGTCGAGGCCAATACCGATGCCGTCCTCTCCCTCTTCGCCGAGACGGGCACGCGCGCGACCTTCTTCACGCTCGGCTGGGTGGCGCATCGCCATCCGGGGCTGATCCGCCGCATCGTGGCGGCGGGGCATGAGATGGCCAGCCATGGCTGGGACCATCAGCGCGTCTTCACCATGACCGCCGACCAGTTCCGCGCCGATCTGGCCCGTGCCAAGGCGGCGATCGAGGATGCGGGCGGGCAGGCCGTGACCGGATACCGCGCGCCAAGCTTCTCGATCGACACGCGCACCCCCTGGGCGCATCCCGTGCTGGCCGAGACGGGCTATCGTTATTCCTCCAGCGTCGCGCCGCTGCGCCACGACCATTATGGCTGGGCGGAATCGCCGCGCTATGCCTGGCGGCCGCTGGCGGACTCCGACATGATCGAGCTGCCGGTGACGGTGGCGCAGTGGGGTCGGCGGCGGCTGGCGACCGGCGGCGGTTTCTTTCGGATGCTGCCTGCCAAGCTGACCGACATCGCGGTGGGGCAGGTCAATCGCGACCGCCACGGCGCGATCTTCTATTTCCACCCCTGGGAGGTCGATCCCGACCAGCCGCGCGTCGCCCATGCGCCGCTGCGTTCGCGTATCCGCCATTACAGCCGCCTCAGCGCGATGGCGGGCAAGCTGCGCGGTCTGCTCGGCCGTCATGACTGGGGGCGGGTCGATCAGGTCGCGGCCGAGGAAGCGGCGCGGCTGGCATGAGCGCGCTCGCGCCGACGATCCGTATCGCCGATCTGGCGAGCGAAGCCGAATGCGCGCGCATTGATGCCTTTGTCGCGGCGCAGACGGAGGGCACGCCTTTCCACCTGACCGGCTGGTTGAAGGCGGGAGCAAAAGGATGCGGCCAGACGGCGCATTACCTGCTGGCCGAAGGGGCGCACAGCGCGATCGTCGGCGTGCTGCCGCTCAGCGAGATCCGCTCGCCCTTGTTCGGTGCGGCGATGGTGTCGACCGGCTTCGGCGTCGATGGCGGCGTGCTGGGCAAGGGTGTCGACGCGCTGGCCGAGGCGGCCTGGGGCCTGGCGGGCGATAAGGGTATCGAGTCGGTCGAACTGCGCGGCGGCCTCGTGCCGGACGGCTGGACGGCGGATGCGGGCAGCTATCTGGGTTTCGTCCGGCCGATTGCGGGTGATGACGAGGCCGAGATGAAGGCCATTCCCCGCAAGCAGCGCGCCGAACTTCGCAAGGCGCTGGCCCAGGATCTGGAGGTCGTCACCGGCCGCGATCCCCGGATGCTCGCCGAGCATTACCGCGTCTATGCCGAGTCGGTCCGCAATCTCGGCACGCCCGTCTTTCCGGCCAAGCTGTTCCGTGAGGCGGTGGCGCGGCTCGACGCCGACGTCCTGACCGTGCGCCATGGCGGGCGGGCGGTGGCGAGCGTGCTCAACCTCTATCATGGCGGCACCGTCTATCCCTATTGGGGCGGCGGCACGCAGGCGGCACGGGGGCTGCGTGCCAACGACCTGATGTATTTCGCGCTGATGCGCCACGCCCGGCAGCGCGGATGCCACAGCTTCGATTTCGGCCGGTCGAAGGTCGGGACGGGGGCGGCGGCCTTCAAGAAGAATTGGGGGTTCGAAGGGCGGCCTTTGGTCTATGCCAGCCGCAGCGTCCACGGCCCGCGCGCGATCAACCCGCTCAACCCCAAATATGCGCTGATGATCGCGGTGTGGAAGCGCCTGCCGGTCCCTGTCGCGAAGATCGTCGGGCCGCCGATCGCGCGGGGTCTGGGTTGAAGGACCTGCTGTTCCTCGCGCACCGCGCGCCCTTTCCGCCCGATCGCGGTGACAAGATCCGCAGCTATCATGTGCTGCGCCATCTGGCGCGCGACTGGCGCGTCCATCTCTGTGCCTTTGCCGAGCGGGCGGGGGAAGAGGAATTGCCGTCCGAACTGCGCGCCGAACTCGCCAGCTATCATATCCTGCGCCGGACCAGGCCGATGCCGGTGGCGGCGGTGCAGGCGCTGGCGACGGGCAAGCCCATCTCGCTGACCGCCTTCGCCCATCCCGGCATGGCGCGCGCGGTCGCAGACGTGCGAGCACGGCACCCGATCGCTGCGACCTATATCTTCTCCGGCCAGATGGCCCAGTATCGCGGGGCCGAGCCGACGATCATGGACATGGTCGACGTCGACTCCGCCAAATTCGCCAGCCTGTCGCAGACCGCCGGACCGGGGATGCGGTCGGTCCTGAAGCGCGAGGCCCGTCTGCTCGGCCGCTATGAGCGACAGGTGTCCGGGTCGGTCGCGGCGACCCTGTTCGTCAGCGAGGCGGAGGCGGCCCTGTTTCGCTCCGGCGGGGGGCAGGGGAATGTGTTCGCAATCGAGAACGGCATCGATGCCGCCCGCTATGATCCCGCAACGATCGATCCCGGCATCTCAGATGGCCCCCTGATCGTCTTTACCGGGCAAATGGACTACCGCCCCAATATCGATGCGGTGACGCGCTTTGCCGGGCATATCCTGCCGCTGGTCCGCAAGGCCTGCCCGGCGGCGCGTTTCGCCATTGTCGGTCGTGCGCCGACCCCGGCGGTGCGGCGGCTGGCGAGCGAGGCGGTGATCGTGACCGGCGAAGTGCCCGACACCCGCCTCTGGCTGGCCCGCGCCGCCGTCTGCGTCGCCCCGCTCGATCTGGCGCGCGGCATCCAGAACAAGCTGCTGGAGGCGATGGCCATGGCCCGGCCGATCGTGGCGTCCACGGCGGCGGCGGAGGGGATCGACCATGGCGGCACCATCGCGGTGGCGGGCGACGATCGCGACTTTGCCGAGAGGGTCATCGACGCGCTGAACGGCCCGACGGACCATCCGGCGGCACGGGCGCGGGTTCTGGCGCGCTATGACTGGACGGCGCGGCTGGCACCGCTCGACCGATTGCTGGGGGACATGGCCGCGTGACCGCTGGGGATATCGTCAAAGCGGGGGAACGGGCGAGGGCAGGGCGCTGGGCCTATCCCCTCGCGCTGCTGGCCGGGGTGGCGCTGATCCTGTTGCTGCTGTTCCGTACCGATGTCGCGCATCTGGTCGATATCTGGTGGACCAGCACGACCTATGGCCATTGCCTGTTCATCGGGCCGGTCGTGGGCTGGCTGATCTGGCAGCGGCGCACCGAGCTGGCGCAGTTGACCCCGACCGCCTGGTGGCCGGGGCTGTTCGTGGTGGCGGGCGGCGGACTGTTGTGGCTGCTGGGTGAGTCGGCGACCGTCGCGCTGGTCCGTCAACTGGGGCTGGTCGCAATGCTGGAGGGCGCGGTTCTGACCCTGCTCGGCCCGATGGTCGCACGGGGCATGTTGTTCCCGCTCGCCTATGCGTGGTTCCTGGTGCCGTTCGGCGCGGAACTGGAAAAGCCGCTCCAGCAGATCACCGTGTCGATCGTGGTGCCGCTGCTCGACTGGAGCGGCATCCCCGCCTCGGCCGATGGGGTGCTGATCCATGCCGGGCGCTATTGGTTCGAGGTGGCGGAGGCCTGTTCGGGGTCGAAGTTCGTCCTGGCGATGGTCGCCTTCGCGGCACTGGTCGCCAATCTCTGCTTCCGCTCGCCGTGGCGGCGGGCGATCTTCATGGTCGTGTCGCTGATCGTGCCGGTGCTGGCCAATGGCGTGCGTGCCTGGGGGACGATCTTCGCCGCCGACAAGACCTCGATCGAGGTGGCGGGCGGGGTCGACCACATTATTTTCGGCTGGGTGTTCTTCGCGATCGTCATGGCGGCGGTGCTGGCGATCGGCTGGCAGTTCTTTGACCGTTCGCCGGACGATCCCGCCTTCGATCCCGCAGGGCTGTCCGCCATGCCGCGACGCCGGATCGACCCGCTGCTCGCCGCGCTGCTGGCGGTGGCGATCGCGGCGGTCTTCCCGAGCTGGAGCGCCTTTGCCGGATCGCGCGCGGCGGAGCTGCCCGCCCAAATGGCGCTGCCCGACGTGCCCGGCTGGAGCCCGGCGCGGCAGGTGACACCGTGGAGCCCCAACTATCCGGGCGCCGATGCGGTGCTGTTGCGCAGCTATGTCGATGGCGAGGGGCATCAGGTCGATCTCGCGGTCGGCGTCTTTGCCCGCCAGCGCGAAGGCGGCAAGCTCGGTGCGTTCGGGACGGGCGTGCTGCACGAGGATGATCGCTGGATCCGCGTCGCCGATCTGGGCCGGATCGCGGGCGGCGACGCGATGCGGCTGACCACGACGGGGCCGACCGGCCAGCCTGTCCAGCGCGACGTTGCGACATGGTATCGGATCGGCGATACGCTGACCCCGGATATGCGGCGCGTGAAACTGGAAACGATGAAGGCCCGGCTGCTGGGGCAGCGTCAGACGGCGGTGGCGGTGCATGTGTCGAGCGAGGGCGACGACCCGCGCGCGATCGAGGCGTTCGTCCGCGCGCTGGGGCCGGTCGATGGCTTTGCCGACCGCCTGACGGGGCGGCGCTGACCCCCCATGTGCGGTATCGCCGGTCTTTTCCATCCCGCCACGCCCAAGCCGGTCGACCCCGCCCGATTGCGGGCGATGATCGGCGCGCAGGCGCATCGCGGACCCGACGGGCAGGGGATATGGACCGCGCCCGGCGTCGGCTTCGCCCATGCCCGGCTTTCGATCATCGACGTGGCGGGCTCGCCCCAGCCGATGGTGGATGGCGAGGTCGCGGTCTGCTTCAACGGCGAAATCTATAATTACCGCGAGTTGCGAGAGGAATTGCGCGCCAGGGGTGCGGTGTTCCAGACCGATGGCGACACCGAGGTGTTGTTGCATGGCTGGCGGCACTGGGGGCCGTCGATGCTCCACCGGCTGGTCGGCATGTTCGCCTTCGCCGTACACGACGCGAAGGCGGGGACGCTGTTCCTGGCGCGCGACCGGCTGGGGGTGAAGCCGCTCCACTGGGCCGAGTTGCCCGATGGCGCGGTCGCCTTCGCCTCGGAGATGAAGGGGGTGCTGGCGCATCCGCTGTTCCGCAGGCGGCCCGATATACGCGCGGTCGAGGATTATCTGGCCTTTGGCTATGTGCCCGACGATGCCAGCATCGTGGCGGGCGTCCACAAGCTGCCTGCCGGGCATTTCCTGCTGATCGAGCGGGGGCGCGCCGTTCCCGCTCCACGTCAATGGTGGGATGTCGACTTCTCGAACCGCGAAAACGGATCAGCCGCGCAACTGGGCGAAGGGCTGCTGGCCCGGATGCGCGAGGGCGTTATCAGCCGGATGGTCGCCGATGTGCCGCTGGGCGCCTTCCTGTCGGGCGGGGTCGACAGTTCGGGCGTGGTCGCGCTGATGGCGGAGGCGTCCCCCCGTGCGGTGCGCACCTGCACCATCGGCTTCGACGAAGCGGGCCTGGACGAACGCAGTCATGCCCGTCTCGTCGCGCAGCGCTTCGCCACCGATCATGCCGAGCGGGTGGTCCAGCCGGACGACTTCGCGCTGATCGATACGCTGGTCGCGCAGTTCGACGAGCCCTTTGCCGATGCCTCGGCGCTGGCCACCTATCGGCTGTGCCAGATGGCGCGCGAGCATGTCACGGTGGCGCTGGCGGGGGACGGCGCGGACGAGATGCTGATGGGCTATCGCCGCCACATCTTCCATGCGGGCGAGGAGCGGGTGCGTGGCCTGTTCCCGGCGGAGTTTCGGCGCAGCGTGTTCGGGACGCTGGGCCGCTTCTATCCCAAGGCCGATTGGGCGCCGCGTCCATTACGCGCCAAGACGACGTTGCAGGCGCTGGGGATGGACGGCGCGGAGGCCTATGCCCGTGCGGTCGGCGTGACGGGACCGGAGGCGCGCGCGCGACTGTTCTCGGCCGAGGCCAGGGCGGCGCTGGGCGGCCACCGCGCGGAGGATCGCTATATCGCCGCGATGCGCGACGCGCCCGCGCGCGATGCGATGGACCGGGTACAATATGCCGATATGAAGATCTGGCTACCCGGCGACATCCTGACCAAGACCGACCGCATGTCGATGGCGGTCGGGCTGGAGGCGCGCGAGCCGCTGCTCGACCATAGGCTGGTCGAATATGCCGCGCGCCTGCCCCTCTCGATGCGATTGCGGGGCGGGCAGGGCAAGTGGCTGATGAAGAAGGTGCTGGAGCCCTATCTGCCGCGCGATATCCTCTACCGGCCGAAAATGGGCTTCGTGACGCCGATCAGCGCGTGGTTCCGGGGGGCGCTGGCGGATGAGGCAGCGCGTTTGGAAGAGTCCGGGCTGCTGCGCGAAACCGGTTGGTTCGACCTGACAGAACTGGGGCGGCTGGCAGCGGATCACCGCAGCGGACGCGCGGAGCATGGCCGGACGCTGTGGCAGATGCTGATGCTGGAGCGGAGCCTGGCGCGGCTGTTCGTTTAATCCTCCCCGGCACGGGGAGGGGGACCATCCGAAGGATGGTGGAGGGGGGATCGACACAAGGGGCATCCGATGAGGAAGCCCCCCTCCGTCAGCGCTACGCGCTGCCACCTCCCCGTGCCGGGGAGGAGCTACATCGTCCAGATCAGCACATTTCCGACCAGCACCACCGCCATCACCAGCATCAGCACGCCTTTACGCCGATCCCCGCGCCGGATGGTGACGACACCCCCCGCCACACAGGCGAAGGCCGCCAGCATCGCCAACCCCGGCGCGGCGTTCGCGATGCCCTGCATCAGCCCGCCAGCACCCGTGCATAGGCCGCGCGGTCGACATTGCCGCCCGACAGCAGGACCAGCATTCCGTCCGCCGCCGTGACCTTGCCCGACAACAGCGCGGCCAGCGCCACCGCGCCGCCGGGTTCGACCACCAGCCGCAGCCGCTCCGCCGCGAAACGTTGTGCCGCCGCCACCTCGGCCTCGCTGACCGCGACGCCTTCCGCCCCGCGCCGCGCCAGCACCTCGAAGGTCAGCGGCGATACGCGCGTCGTCTGGAGCGAGTCGCAGGCGGTCGGCGGCGGGTTGTCCCCGACCGGCTCGATCCACCCGGCCTCCAGCGAGCGGCGCATATCGTCCCAGCCCTCGGGCTCCACGACCGTGATCCGCGCCTCGGGCAGGGCCAGCGTCAGCCCCGCCGCCAGCCCGCCACCGCCGCAGGGCGTCACGACATGCGTGGGCGCGGGCAGGCCGAGCGCCGCCATCTGCGCCGCCGCCTCGATACCCGCCGATCCCTGTCCCTCGATCACCCAGGGATCGTCGAAGCTGGGCACCAGCGTGGCGCCCCGCGCTTCGGCAAGGCGGCGCGCGATCAGCTCGCGGCTTTCGGTCGCGCGGTCGTAATCGACGATCTCCGCGCCCAGCGCCAACGTGCCTTCCCGCTTCGATGCGGGCGCGTCGGCGGGCATCACGATCGTCGCCGCGATCCCCAGCCGTCGCGCGGCCCAGGCGATTCCCTGCGCATGGTTGCCGGACGAGAAAGCGACCACGCCGCGTGCCCGCGAAACCTCGTCCAACGCGGTTAATCGATGCCACGCGCCGCGCAATTTAAACGCGCCGACAGGTTGCAGATTTTCCGCTTTGAAAGTCACCGTCTTCCCATTGATATTCAACGGAAATATGGGTGACGGCGGCAGGATGCGGGCGATCTTTTCGGCGGCGTCGCGGACCCCCGCTTTTGTCGGCTGTCTTAAGATTGTCACTTTTTATCTCCGACGGGCTTTCTACCGCTTTACATTCGAAAAAGCGGACCCTATTTCGCGCCTCCGCTGCCCCATGGGACTTCCAACCGCAAGGCAGCTTTTTGTCACCGTATGCCGTCCGGCAATTGGAGGTCCCTTGAGTTGCACCAGAATCATCGCGCGCTGGGGCTAGCTGCCCACTCGACCGCCGTCCCCTCCAACCTGGAGCGCGGCATCGACATCGCCAAGCGTCGTCCGGCTGATCCGGTCACGCTGCTTCGCCCGCACGCAGCTGCGCGCGCCGCCCGATTCTTCGTCGAGAAGTTTCCGGGTCGGCCGATGTATGCGGTGAAGGCGAATCCGTCTGCGGATCTGATCCAGATCCTGTGGGACAATGGCATCACCCATTTCGACACCGCCTCGATCGCGGAAGTTCGTCTGGTGAAGTCGGTCGCCCCGCAGGCTGTCTGCTGCTTCATGCATCCGGTGAAGTCGGAAGAGGCGATTGCCGAGGCCTATTTCACGCACGGCGTCCGCACCTATTCGCTCGACAGCATGGAAGAGCTGGAGAAGATCGTCCGCGCCACGAACGGCGCGACCGATCTGACCCTGTGCGTCCGCATGCGCGTGTCGTCCGAATATGCCAAGCTCAGCCTGGGGTCGAAGTTCGGCGTCAGCCTGGAAGAGTCGAAGGACCTGCTGATCGCGACCCGCCAGGTCGCCGATGCGCTGGGCATCTGCTTCCATGTCGGCAGCCAGACGATGACCCCCGACGCCTATTCGGCGGCGATGGAGCGGGTGCGTGCGGCGATCGTCGCGGCGGCCGTTACGGTCGACGTGATCGATGTCGGCGGCGGCTTCCCCTCGGCCTATCCGGGCATGACACCGCCGCCGCTGGAGCGTTTCTTCGAGACGATCCACCGCGCGTTCGAGAGCCTGCCGGTGTCCTATTCGGCCGAACTCTGGGCCGAGCCGGGCCGGGCGCTGTGCGCGGAATATTCGTCCGTCGTGGTGCGCGTCGAGCGTCGCCGTGGCAACGAGCTGTACATCAACGACGGCGCGTACGGCGCGCTGTTCGATGCGGCGCATATCGGGTGGAAATATCCGGTCCAGCTGCTGCGCGAGCCAGCTTCCGACGCGCGTGATATGGACTTCAGCTTCTGGGGGCCGACCTGCGACGATCTCGACTTCATGCAGGGGCCGTTCCCGCTGCCCGCGGATACGAACACCGGCGATTATTTCGAGATCGGGATGCTGGGCGCGTATGGCCAGGCCATGCGGACCCAGTTCAACGGCTTCACCTGTCACGAGTTCGTCGTGACCGACGATGAGCCGATGTTCTCGGTCTATCGCGACGAGGTCGAGCAGGCCCGTCCGGCGAACGTCGTCAAGCTGTAACCCGGCGACTTTAGCACCTCCTTTATCCCCTTCCGCTTCGGCGGGAGGGGAATGGGGTGGTATTGCGGTTTCGACCGCGATAAGGCCCCTTCGCATACCGGCACTGCCCCCGCGCAGGACCGGGCCAGCCGGGTTACCGCGTCCCCAATAACGACGACGGCTTCTCGATGATGATGGAACCATCATGACCGACACGATCAACGACAACCGTAAGGCCGAGCTGCTCTCCAGCGTGGTCGAGCATATCGACATCACCTCGTTCGACGCCCGCCCCATCATCGATTCGATGGGCAAGATGAGCTTCACCAGCCGCGACCTGGCGCGCGCGACCGGCATCTACAACCAGATGCTGGCCGACAAGGACTGCTCGATCTTCCTGGTGATCGCGGGTTCGACCTCGGCGGGCGGCTGCATGGACCTGTATGCCGAGCTGCTGCGCTCGAACATGATCGACGGCATCGTCGCGACCGGCGCGTCGATCGTCGACATGGATTTCTTCGAGGGCCTGGGCCACAAGCATTACCAGGCGCTGGAAATCCCCGACGATAACACGCTGCGTTCGCTGTATATCGACCGCATCTACGACACCTATATCGACGAAGAGCAGCTGCAGGACTGCGACCACACGATCGGCAAGATCGCGGACTCGCTGGAGCCGAAGCCCTATTCGAGCCGCGCCTTCATCCGCGAGATGGGCAAGTATCTGGTCGAGCATGGCAAGAAGGACAACAGCCTCGTCAAGCTCGCCTATGAGCATGACGTGCCGATCTTCTGCCCGGCCTTCGTCGACTCGTCGGCGGGCTTCGGTCTGGTCAAGCATCAGGTCGAGCGCGCCAAGGAAGGCAAGCCCTACATGGTGCTCGACGCCATTGCCGACTTCCGCGAACTGACCGACATCAAGATCAAGGCGGGCACCACCGGCCTGCTGATGATCGGCGGCGGCGTGCCGAAGAATTTCATCCAGGATACGGTTGTCTGCGCCGAGATCCTGGGCCATGACGACGTCGAAATGCACAAATATGCCGTGCAGATCACGGTGGCCGATGTTCGTGACGGTGCCTGCTCGTCCTCGACGCTCAAGGAAGCGGCGAGCTGGGGCAAGGTCGACACCGCGCTCGAGCAGATGGTGTTCGCGGAAGCGGGTTCGGTCATGCCGCTGCTCGCCTCGGACGCCTATCATCGCGGTCACTGGCGTGAGCGTGTGAAGCGTCGTTGGGGAGCGATTTTCGACTAATGCTGGATTTTCTTGAACGCGAACAGCTGGCCTATGTAATCATCGGCGTGGTTCTGATTGCCGGGTTGGCTTTCGCGATCCCGTACAGCCGTCGACGCAAGCGCGAGAAGCTGCGCCGACGCGGGATCAAGACATACGGCCATTGAGACGAGGGGGCGGGACCGAAAGGGTTCCGCCCCTTTTCCTTATGCGGCCTTTTTACTTGATCGGCGCGCGCCGCATCGGCACCCTCGTTTCGGAATAGCGCTATCAGGCGCGGAAGGATGAGGGGATGCCAATGATCGACCGACGCTCTCTGATCGGGGCCATGGCCACCGTGCCGCTGGCGGGTCGCGCGGCCGCGCAGGCCGCTTCCGCCGCAGCGATGACGCCCTGGCCGCCCGCCGAGCATTTTTCGCTCTGGCCCGGTCGCCCGCCCGGCGCGCGCGCGACCCTGCCCAAGCCCAATCCGTCGATGAACGGCCCCGCCGGTCGGCAGGAATTGTGGCTGCGCGGCACCGCCGATCCAATCGTCGCGGTCTTTCGCCCCGAACGCCCCGATGGGCGTGCGGTGCTGACCATTCCGGGTGGCGGCTATGGTTTTGTGTCGATCCAGAACGAGGGGATCGACGTCGCCAAGACGCTGAATCCGCATGGCATCACCGTCTTCGCGCTGTCCTATCGCCTGCCGTCGGAAGGGTGGGACGATCAGGCGAATGTGCCGCTTCAGGATGCGCAGCGCGCGATGCGTCTGATCCGCGCCAATGCGAGCCGCTACGGCATCGATCCGGCCAAGCTGGGCATCGTCGGCTTTTCGGCGGGCGGGCATCTCGCCGCGTCGTTGACCGTGGGCTATGACGACAAGGTGTATATGCCGGTCGACGCCGCCGACCGGCAATCGGCCCGCCCGCGCTTCTCGGGCCTGGTCTATCCGGTGGCGAGCCTGTCGACGCCGAACACCCATCCGGGCTCGCGCGACAATCTGCTCGGCCCCAATCCCGATCCCGCGACCAAGGCGCGTTACGACACGCCGCGCCGGATCAATGCCAGCACGCCGCCGCTGTTTCTGGTCCACGCCGTCAATGACGGGCTGGTGCCGCTGGACCAGTCGATCGATGTGTTGACGCAGGCGCGGGCGGCCAAGGTGCCGGTCGAGGCGCATTTCTTTGAGAAGGGCGGGCATGGCTTCGGCGCGATGAGCGCGCCCGAAGGCTCGCCGAACCGGCTCTGGCCCGACCTGTTCGACCGCTGGATCGCACAGACGCTGAAGTCCTGAACCGGCGTGGGGCGCGGAGTGAGTGACGTCCGCTCCAAACCCCGCTAAGGACCCCGCCCATGTTGCGCATCGCTCGCTGGGCCATGAAGGCCGTGCTCGCCTTTGTGATCGTCAGTGTCGTCTGGGTCGGCGTCTATCGCTTCGTGCCACCGCCGATCACCTTCACCATGTTGGGGGACGTGATCGGCGGGCATGGCGTGACGAAGGACTGGATGCCGCTGTCCGAGATGGACCCGGACATGGCGCGCGCCGCGATCGCGGGCGAGGATGCGCGCTTCTGTTCGCATAACGGCTTCGACTTCAAGGCGATGGCGAGCGCGGCCGCGCGCAACGCCAAGGGCGGCCGCATCCGCGGCGGCTCCACGATCAGTCAGCAGACCGCCAAGAACGCCTTTCTGTTCCAGAATGGCGGCTATGTCCGCAAGGGCTTCGAGGCGTGGTTCACCTTCCTGATCGAGCATCTTTGGGGCAAGCGGCGGATCATGGAGGTGTATCTCAACATCGCCGAGACGGGCATCGGGACGTACGGCGCCAATGCCGGGGCGATGCGTTATTTCGGGCATGACGCCTCGCATCTCTCACCGACCGAGGCCGCGCGGATCGCCGCCGTCCTGCCGCTGCCCAAGAAGCGCGCGGCGGTGGCACCGACAGGATTTGTCCGCAAGCATGGCAACGTGATCGCGCGCTATGTCGGCGTGGTGCGGCGGCAGGGGCTGGATAGCTGTCTCCGGTGAGGAGGTGGGGGCTCTGTGAGACCCCTTTTCCTCCCCCATCCCCTCCCGCCTGCGGGAGGGGCGTGCCTTGGGCTGGCAGCTGGTTCCAACCGCGGCGGGTAGCGCACACCGCCTGAACAGAACACGCCCCTCCCGCAGGCGGGAGGGGATGGGGAGGGCCGTCGCCACGGGTGAACCTTCTCGAAACCATCGCCCCGCAAAAGCCACGATCCTGCAACACCCTACCTCCATTCTCGTGGGGGCGCATGGATGAGCACAGCCATCGGCCTGATCTTGATGCTGCAGGCAGCGACGCCGGTCCTGCCGTTGCGGCGCATCACGCCGCGGGCGGATTGCTTGCCCGGCCCGGATGAGGTGGTCGTATGCGGACGCGCTTCCGATCGGTATCGCATCCCACCGTCGGTTCGCAGCACAGGCATGGAGGCGGACGGCACAGGATCGGGACTGAGCGGCACTCAGATATTGGGAGGCACAGGTCCATGCGGGATATTCGCAGGTCAACGCCGCTGTTCACCGACCGAGGCGCAAGAGGCTGGCTATGGCGGCGGGCGCGATCCGCTGACCTTCGGCACGAAAATCCTCATGCGGCTGACCGATCCTGATGCCGAGATCGATTCGCCGCCACAGCTACCGGCCGAACGGAAACCGCCCGGCCGGTAGGGGATCATCTCACTTCGCGTCGCCAGAAATCGCGTCACCGGCCTTCTTGGCGGTATCGCCGACGCTTTTGGCCGCCGAGGTCACGGCCGCGTCACGCCGATTCTCCGCGCCGCCCCGGCTGAACAGATAGAAGCCGCCGACCAGCACCGCGATCAGCAGGACGATGGCGATCGCCATGCCGCCGCCGCTGCGGCGCTCGATGACAGTGGTATGCGGCTGCTGCGTGCCATAGGTTTCGGTAACACGTTCATCGGCCATGACATTCCCTCCTGTTTTAATGGAGGAAGCAACGCCATGGCCGACATACCGTTCCCGAAACGATGACAGATCAGAAGGGCAGCTTGAAGCCCGGGGGCAGCGGCAGGCCGCTCGTCATCTTGGACATTTCGCTGCCCGAGGCGGCATCCGCCTTGGTCCGTGCATCGTTGATCGCGGCGGCCAGCAGGTCTTCCAGCATGCCCTTTTCCGACGGCTGCATCAGCGAGTCGTCGATGGCGATGCCGATGATCCGGCCCTTGGCCGAGGCCTTCACCTTGACCAGACCGCCGCCCGAGACGCCTTCCACCTCGATATTGTCGAGATTGGCCTGCGCCTTTTCCAGTTCGTTCTGGACGTTCTGGGCCATTGCCAGGATTTCGTCGAGATTCTTCACATCATGCTCCGTTCACACTGCGTTTGCCGGGCCATTCCATCAATTCGGCCTCGGGGAAAGCCTCTCGCGCGGCGCGGACCATGTCCGATTCCCACGCGGCGGTCTTGATCGCTTCCTCGGCCGCGACCTGCTGCTCGTGCAGGGTCGGCTGGCCGGGGACATCCTCCAGCGTGACGCGCCAGTTCTGGCCCGTCGCCGTTTTCAGCGCCGCGATCAGTTCGCTCAGCGTATCGGCCGCAATCGGGCGCGATCCGCTGAACACCATCTCCGGTGGAGTGTAACGCACGAGACGTGCCCCGTGGCGCATTCGGGCCGCGAGCGCGAGTTGCCCCATATCGTCCAGTCGGTCGATCATCGCGACGAAGCTGTTGGGCAGCCTGGGCGGTTCGGGTTCGGCGGGCGGTGGGGGCGGGGCGAGGGCGACGGGCGCGGCGGCCGGTGCCGCCTGATGCGTCACAGCAGGCGTGGGTGACGCCGCTACGCTGCCATCGCGGATCTGCCGCGCCAGTTCGCCCGGATCGGGGAGCGTCGAGGCATGGATCGCCCGAAGCAGCGCCATTTCGGCCGCCTCGATGGGCAAGGCGGCGCGCGCGACCTCGTCATGCCCCTTCAGGAACAGCTGCCAGAGACGATGCAACGCCGGGAAGCTGAGCGCGCCCGCCCATTCCTCGCGCGCGGCGCGTTCCTCCAGCGGCTGGGCGGCATCGGGCGGCGTGCCGACCTTGGTCAGGGTAATGCCGTGTACCGTCTCCAGCAGCGAGCGGAGCACCGATTGCGGATCGACGCCATAATCATATTGCCGCCGCAGCGATGCCAGCGCGCCCGCGCCATCGCCGTTCAGAACCAGCCCCAGCAGGTCACGCACCGCGCCGCGATCCGACAGGCCCAGCATCTCGCGCACCGCCGCCGCAGTGACGCCGCTGCCCTCCAGATCGGCGTGCGCGATCGCCTGGTCCAGGATCGACAGCCCATCGCGTGCCGAGCCCTCCGCCGCGCGGGCGACCAGCATCAGCGCCTCGTCCTCGGCGGTGACGCCTTCCTTGGCGCAGATATCGGCGAAATGGGCGGCCAGCTTGTCCGCCGTGATCCGCCGCAGGTCGAAACGCTGGCAGCGCGACAGGACGGTGATCGGGACCTTGTTCACCTCGGTCGTGGCGAACAGGAATTTCACATGGGCGGGTGGCTCCTCCAGCGTCTTCAACAGCGCGTTGAAGGCGTTCTTGGAAAGCATGTGGACTTCGTCGACGATGTAGATCTTGAAGCGTGCCGAGACCGCGGCGTAGCGCGACGCCTCGATGATCTCACGCACGTCGTCGACGCCGGTATGGCTGGCGGCGTCCATCTCGATCACGTCGATATGGCGGCCTTCCGCAATGGCGCGGCAGGGCTCGCACTGGCCGCAGGGGCTGATGGTCGGGCCGCCATTGCCGTCGGGGCCGACACAGTTCATCGCCTTGGCGATCAGCCGCGCGGTCGAGGTCTTGCCGACCCCGCGCACGCCGGTCATCAGGAATGCATGAGCCAGCCGGTCGCGCTTGATCGCGTTGCCCAGCGTCTGGACCATCGCGTCCTGCCCGATCAGCGCGTCGAAGGTCTGCGGCCGGTATTTGCGCGCGAGGACGCGATAGGCTTCCGCCTTCGCGGGCGGCTGGACAGGCTGGGTCGGTTCGCCCAGGTCGAACGAATCAGCCATGACGGGCCGGACAGGTCGGGGTGAGGGAAATCATCGCCAGCCAACATAGGCGTTCGGGCGCGCGCCGTCAGGTATAATCGTGAAGCGATCCGTCCTCACCCGCACCACCCCGGCGAAGGCCGGGGTCCCGTCAGGCGGCGCTTTGAGATTGCACGAACCGCCATCGCATCCGCCACGGCAACTGGACCCCGGCCTTCGCCGGGGTGGGCGGAAAACGAGGTGCCAGACCAAAACCAACAATGTGCGGAGGGTGGGAGCCGGAACGACCCGCAGCGAAATCGTTACGGCTGCTTCCGTCAGGACCTGACCGGGTTGGCGACGACTACGTCCGCCCGACTCCCGCTGCGCATATGGCGAAACGGGGCCGGGGGATCAAGTCCTTATCCCACCGGCCCCGTCCGTGACGAACTTTTAGGGCGGATCGACATTTATTTGTTTCCTCCCCTGGAAGGGGAGGTGGCAGGCCGCAGGCCTGACGGAGGGGTGTCCCGGTCTGAGAGGTCGGTCAGACATCGCAAGCGGTGATACCCCTCCACCATGCTGCACATGATCCCACTCCCCTTGCAGGGGAGGAATTGGGGGGGGACTGAATGTCGATCCGGCCTAGCTCAACGATAGGTATTGAAGCACTGACGCTGCGGTCCGTTCCAGGTGCGCACCCAGCGGCAGGTCACGCGCGGTCGGCCATAGCCATAGGCGTAACGTGGGCCGCGTGGACCGCGCCAGCCGGGGCCGCGATCCCAACGGGGACCGCCGCGATGCCAGCCGGGACCACGATCCCAGCCCGGGCCACGGTGGTGCCAGCCCGGCCCGCGATCCCAGCCCGGACCCCGGCCCCAGCGATCATGCGGAGCGGCTTCGGCAGGGGCGGCCGCAGCGATACCCGATACGGCGATCAGACCGGCACCCAAGACAGCAAGAAGTTTCATAACGCTTTACTCCCGGTAATCCCGCCTGTCGGCGAGCATGGGAGAAGAATGGCGAATCGCCGATGATCGATCCCTGAACCCCTTTGTTATCAACGGTTCAGGGAAGACGGACGAGCATGTCGCGCAGGTGCTCGGTCATGATGATCTGGCAGGCGAGGCGGCTGGAACGGGTCGCGTCGGAAACGAGGTCGAGCATGTCTTCTTCCTCCGCCGACGGGGCGGGAAGATAGTCGAGATATCGCGGGTCGATCAGGACATGACAGGTCGCGCACGCCATCTGCCCGCCGCATGTCCCCTCCATGGGTTGGCCGGCGCGTTGCCCGACGCGGAGCAGGGTTTCGCCCGGCTGGGCCTCGGCATCGGTCGTCTTGCCGTCGCGCGCCTGGAAGGTCAGCGCGATCATCGGCCCTGTGCTCTGGCTGCGCTGTTGATCCGGTCGATCGCCTGGATCAGCTCGGCCTCGGTGGTGTAGCGGCCGAAGCCGATGCGGATCGAGGCTTTCGCCTCGCGGTCGCTCAGCCCGAGTGCGGTCAGGACATGGCTGGGCCGCCCCGATCCGCTGGCGCAGGCGCTCCCGGCCGAAAAGGCGATGTCACGACAGTCGGACATCAGCCGCGCGACGTCCAGCCCGTCGCGACGGACGTTGAGATTGCCGTGATAGCGATGTTCGGTCGAGCCGTTGATCGTCCAGGCGCCGCCCAGCCGTTCCACCGCGAGCGACCAGAGCCGCTCGACATGCGCGCTGTCCTCTTCGGCCCGCACAGCCATCAACCGCGCCGCCGCGCCGAACCCCGCGCACAGGGCCGGACTGAGCGTGCCCGAACGCCCGCCCTCCTGATCGCCGCCATGGAGCAGCGGGGGCAGGGTGATGCCGTCACGAATCCACAGCGCACCCACGCCCTTGGGTCCGTGGATCTTGTGGGCCGAAACGGCGACCAGATCGACCGTATCGGGAATGGCGATCCGGCCATAGCCCTGTACGGCGTCGCATAGCATCAGGGCACCCGCGCCATGGGCCTGTTCGGCCAGCGCGGCGACCGGCTGCACGGTGCCGATCTCGTTGTTGACCAGCATCGCGGCGATCAGCCCCGCTGCTTCGACATGGTCACCCCTCCCCTTCAGGAGTGGCAGGTCGGTCATGCCCCCGGCATGACCTAAACGATGCGGGGCATCGTTCACCTGCCACTGGGCAGGGGGTGGGGCGTTTCCACCGACGTGCGGTCTGTGGTGAGGCCCCACCCCAACCCCTCCCCTGAAGGGGAGGGGCTCGCCCTGATTTCCGTCAACGCGATCGCCGCCCACGGTCACCAGGCCTCCGCCATCGACCGGCATCACGGTCAGCGGCCGCCCCGTCGCGGCGGCGGTGTCGAGCACGGCGGCATGTTCGATCGCGGTCGTGACGATCCCGCCGCCCGCGCCCTTGATCGCCCAGTTCAGTGCCTCGGTCGCGCCGCTGGTGAAGACCACTCGCCCGCCGGAGGGGAGCAGCGCCGCCACCTGATCGCGCGCGACCTCGACGGCGGCACGCGCCTGTCGCCCGGCGCGGTGAGGGGAATGGGGGTTGGCATGGCCCTGCTCCAGCCAGGGGAGCATCGCCTTCAGCGCCTCGGGTGCGAGCGGGGTCGTCGCCTGATAGTCGAGATAGATCATGCCGCTTCCACCCGCCGCCCCCGCGCGATGGCACGCCAGGCGGTGACGAAGCGGTCGACATCCTCACGCGTCGTGCGGCGGCCGAAGCTGACCCGAACCACCTCGCGCCCCGCCTCGACGCTCCAGCCAAGCGCGGCCAGCACATGGCTGGGCTTCAGGCTGCCGCTGGCGCAGGCGCTGCCCGCCGAGACCGAAATCCGTGCGAGGTCGAACTGGATCAGCTGCGCCGCCGATGGCTTGCCGGGCATGTGATAGCTGGCGATGGCCGGATGGCGGCGGCTGTCGTCCGCGACCACGATCCCGCCCGAGCGGCGGATCGCATCGTCCAGATGCGCGCGAAGCTCGGCATGGTCGGGTTCCGGTTCGGCCAGCGCGGCGGCATAGGCCAGCACGCCCGGCATATTCTCGGTGCCGGGGCGATAGCCGCGCTCCTGCCCGCCGGTCGGCGCCAGCAGTGCGAGATCGCGGACGAGCAGTGCGCCGATCCCCGGCGGACCACCGCGCTTGTGTGCCGACAATGCGACCAGGTCGGCATGGGCGATCACCTCCGGGTCGGCTCCGGCGGGCATCTGGGCGGCATCGACCAGCAGGATATGTCCGGCGGCGTGGATTGCCTCCGCCAGTTCGCCAATGGGCTGGCGCACGCCGGTTTCGCTGTTCGCCCATTGCACCGTGACCACCGCGCGCGGGCCGTCTAGGTCGGGCAGGCGCAGCACGCCGTCCGGCCCGACCGGCATGACGATCGCATCGGGGGCGGCGCGCAGCACCGCGTCATGGTCGATGGCCCCGACGAAGTGCCGCCCGGCCATCGACCGGCCGAGCGCGATGGACAGGGATTCGCTCGCCCCGCTGGTGAATAATATCTCGTGTCTCCAGCCCAGCGACCGGGCGATGGCGGCACGCGCATCCTCCAGCGCGCGCCGGGCGGCGCGCCCTTCGGCATGGGGGGAGGAGGGGTTGGCCCATATCGCGCAACCCTGCGCCAGTGCGGCACGCGCCGCATCGGTCATCGGGGTGGTGGCGGCATGATCGAGGTAAAGACGGGACAGGATTCGTTCCCTCGCTGGAATGATCGAACAATTGCGAAAAGGGGCTTGCCGCCTATATAGCGCAAGGTTCCCGGCGCTCCACCAGCGCGATCCAGATCGGCGAGTTTTGATGCCCGAAGTCATTTTTCCTGGCCCCGAAGGCCGCCTCGAAGGCCGTTTCGCTCCCGCTCCGCGTCCACGCGCGCCCGTCGCCATGATCCTGCATCCGCATCCCAATGCGGGCGGCACGATGAACAACCGCATCGTGCAGGAACTCTACAAGACCTTCCAGCGGCGCGGTTTCGCCACGCTGCGCTTCAACTTCCGTGGCGTGGGCAAGAGCCAGGGCGTGTTCGACAACGGCATCGGCGAACTGTCCGACGCGGCCTCGGCGCTTGACTGGGTGCAGAGCTTCCACCCCGAAGCCTCGACCACCTGGATCGCGGGTGTCAGCTTCGGCGCGTGGATCGGGATGCAGTTGCTGATGCGCCGCCCGGAAATCCGCGGCTTCATCTCGGTCGCGCCGCCCGCCAATATGTATGACTTCACCTTCCTGGCACCGTGCCCCTCCTCGGGCATCATCATCCAGGGCGAGGCCGACGAGGTCGCCACCCCGGCCGCGACCCAGAAGCTGGTCGACAAGCTGCGCACGCAGAAGCACATCACCATCCACCACGACACCATCCCCAAGGCCAACCATTTCTTCGAGCACGAAATGCCCGAGCTGATGGGGTCGGTGGACCGCTATCTGGACATGCGGCTGGACCCGAACTCGCCGATCCGGTGAGCCGTTTCGACCGCTGATATGTCAAAGGGCCTCGGCGAAAGCCGGGGCCTTTTTTGTTGGCGCAAATCGGCGGAGATGGTTCCTCCGGCTTTGAGCCACCCTCACCCTTCCTGCGCTTCGCGCCTCCCTCCCTCTCCCGATGGGAGAGGGAAGGGGCCCGCGCCGAAGGCGTGGGAAGGGTGAGGGTGGCGCAGTTCAGCGTGACCCCAGGATCGCCCGCGCCGCCTTCACTCCGGTTTCATACGCTCCATGCGCGGTCGAGAAATCCTCGCGCGAGCAAGCCTCGCCCGCAAAGAACAGGCGGCCGTCGACCGGCTCGGCCAGCGTCCGGCGCGCTTCGGCATGGCCGACCCTGGCGTGGCTGTAACTGCCGCCGATCAGCGGCACATGCCGCCAGCGCGTCGCGTCGAGTGGCGTGAAGCGTCGTCGCCAGTCGCTGCCCAGCAACGCCACCAGTTCGTCGATCGCGAAGGCCGCCGCCGCGCCGTCTTCCTCCAGCGCCTCGGCACAGGGGCCGCCGAAGAAGCTCTCCACGATCGGCCAGCCGAAGGGCGAGAGGCGGTGGCTGGCGGTGCATATGGCGTGCGGATTGCCGGTCAAATGCGCATGGGCGGGCCAGGGCAGGGGGCCTTCGACCGACAGGAAGACCTTGTCGGCGATCCCCAGCGGCAGCGCGGCGGCGGCCTCCTGTTTGGCGGGGAGCGGCGGGTCGAAGGTCAGCTTGCCCTCCGCCAGCACGGTGGTCGGAACGGCGACGATGACGCGATCCGTCTCCAGCGTGCCGTGCGACGTGTCGATGCGGATGGTCTGGCCGCGATGGTCGATGCGCGTCGCGGTCACGCCAAGGCGGACCGGCACCTGGGCGGCATGGTGCGCGACGACGGTGCCATAGCCCTCGACCACCGCCCAGTTGTCGTCGGTCGCGGCCTGCTCATAGGCGGCCCAGTCATGGAGCGATACCGAAGCGAGCGATGCGCCATTGGCATAGCCGGAAATCGCGTCGATCATCGGCCGCCACGGATCGTCCGTCGCCACGAAGTCGGACAAGGGCCGGTCCGGGCCGTCGAGCGCGGCCATCGCCGCCTCTTCGAACCGGGCATAGGCGTCACCCGAGGCGCGTTTCTCGTCAGGGGGGAAGCCCAGGTCGTTCCACTGGACCTGCCAGTTTGGAGAGCGGCGATCAACGGTGAAGCCCGCCTGTTCGGCGATGGCCGTCCAGAGATTGCGCTGCGCCGAATGAAGCCAGCCGCAACCATGGTCGACAACATGCCCGGTCGGCAAGCGGACGCTCCGGGCGCGCCCGCCCAGCCGGTCCGCCGCCTCGATCAGCAGGACCTCTCGTCCCGCATCGTACAGCGTACGCGCTGCGGCGATTCCGGCCGCGCCGCCGCCGATGACGACGGTGCGGCCGGTCATGCTCAGGCCGCCGCCAGCAGCCGCTTCTCACCGGCGATGCGCATCATCGCCTTTTGCAGCTTCTCGAACGCGCGCACCTCGATCTGGCGGACGCGCTCGCGGCTGACGCCATAGACCTGGCTGAGTTCTTCCAGCGTCTTCGGGTCATCGGTCAGGCGACGCTCGGTCAGGATGTGCTTTTCGCGGTCGTTCAGGTCGTCCATCGCGCTGACCAGCATGTCGTGGCGGACATCCGCCTCCTGCTGCTCGGCGACGACCGAGTCCTGGAGCGGCGCGTCATCGGCCAGCCAATCCTGCCACTGCCCCTCGCCATCCTCGCGCATCGAGACGTTGAGCGAGGTATCGCCCCCCATCGCCATGCGGCGGTTCATGCTGATGACCTCGTCCTCGTTGACGCCCAGATCGGTGGCGATCTTGGTCACGTCCTCGGGCCGCAGGTCGCCGTCCTCGAACGCGTCGAGCTTCGACTTCATCCGGCGCAGGTTGAAGAACAGCTTCTTCTGCGCCGCCGTGGTGCCCATCTTCACCAGGCTCCACGACCGCAGGATATATTCCTGGATCGAGGCGCGAATCCACCACATCGCGTAGGTGGCGAGGCGGAAGCCGCGATCGGGCTCGAACTTCTTCACGCCCTGCATCAGGCCGATATTGCCCTCCGAGATCAGCTCGGAGGTGGGCAGGCCATAGCCGCGATAACCCATCGCGATCTTCGCCACGAGACGCAGGTGCGAGGTGACGAGCTGGGCCGCCGCCTCCGGGTCGCCATGCTCCTGAAAGCGCTTGGCGAGCATATATTCCTGCTCCGGGGCAAGGATCGGGAATTTCTTGATCTCGGCCAGATAGCGGTTGAGCGACTGCTCCCCGCCCAGTGCAGGAATCGTCGCCGGGACGTTGCTGCCTTTTGCCATGATCCTTATCTCCCTTTCTGGAGCGTCATTCCGTTTCGCCCCGTCGTCGGGCGCGAGGCGGTCTTCTGCTATACGTGAAGCCGACTGAACAGTTCCTGCATGTCGGGCGGCATCGGGCTCTCAAACGCCAAAGCGTGGCCGCTTATGGGATGAATGAATCCCAGATGCGCCGCATGCAGCGCCTGGCGCCGGAATTCGAGTTCATCGAGCAGGGCTTTTTGAGCACCCTTTGTTCTACCATAGACGGGATCGCCCAGCAAGGCGTGACCCAGCGATTGCATATGGACCCGCACCTGATGCGTGCGGCCCGTCTCCAGGCGGCATTCGACCAAAGCGGCGTTGTTCAGCTTTTCGATGGTGCGGTAATGGGTGACGGCGCGCTTGCCGCCCTGCACGATCGCCACCTTCTTGCGGTTCTGCGGGCTGCGCGCGAGCGGCGCGTCGACCGTGCCGTCGGCCGGGCGGGGAATGCCGCCGGTGATCGCGCGGTAGCGGCGGTCGATCGAGTGCGCGGCGAATTGCTTGGCCAGCCCCTCATGCGTGCGGTCGGTCTTGGCCGCGACCATCAGGCCCGACGTGTCCTTGTCGATCCGGTGGACGATGCCCGGCCGCGCGACGCCGCCGATGCCCGATAGAGACCCGCCGCAATGATGGAGCAGGGCGTTGACCAAAGTGCCGTCGAAATTGCCCGCCGCCGGATGCACGACCAGCCCGGCGGGCTTGTCGAGGACGATCAGATGTTCGTCCTCATAGGCGATGACGAGCGGGATATCCTGCGGCTCGTTATGCGCGGGCAGGGGAGCGGGCACCGCAACCTGGAACAGGTCGCCGCCCGCCGCCCGCTTGGCGGGGTCGCGGGCCATCACACCGTCGCGTGTCACCGCGCCGCTGGCGATCAACACCTTCAGCCGTTCGCGCGACAGAGTCGGCACCGCATCGGCCAGCGCGCGGTCCAACCGCCAGCCATCCGCTGTGGGCGCGATCCGCGCATCGATGATGGAAACCCCCCGGTCCATAGCCTAATAAATTGGGCATGACCGTAACGATTTCAAGCGATGCGCTGGACCTGATTTGCAAAAGCGCGGCCGCTTCACCCGATTATGAGGTGTGCGGGTTGTTGCTGGGGGAGGGCGATCACGTGGCACGAGCGGTCCCCTGCGACAATGTGTCACCCGAACCGGGCCGTCGTTTCGAGATCGATCCCGCCGCGCTGATCGCCGCGCACCGGGCCGCGCGGCGCGGTGGCCCGGCGGTGATCGGCCATTATCATTCGCATCCTACGGGGCTGACCGAGCCTTCGCCGCGCGACGCCGCCGACGCCGCGCCCGACGGCAGCATCTGGCTGATCGCCGGGGGCGGAGCGGTCACCGCCTGGCGCGCGGTGGCGGCGGGTGAGCGCCATGGGCGCTTCGATCCGCTTGCCCTTGCTTGCACAGAACGCACGCCCGCGTCAGAAAGGGCTAGTTTGTCGAGGGATTTTTCATGACCATCAGCCCGGTGGATTTCGCGAGCCTGTTGTGTTCGCGATTGTGCCACGATCTCCTGTCGCCGGTGGGGGCGCTCAATAACGGGCTGGAGCTGCTGGCCGATGAAACCGATCCGGCGATGCGTGAGCGGTGCATGGAATTGCTGGCGGACAGCGCGCGCGCCTCGGCCAACAAACTGAAATTCTTTCGCCTGGCGTTCGGCGCGGGCGGCGGCTTTGCCGACCGGGTCGACATGGGCGAGGCCAAGGCCGCGATCGAGGGGCTGCTGGTCGACAATCGCCGCACCACGCTGGGCTGGCTGGTCGAATCGCCAGCGCTGCCCAAGCCCGCGGTGCGCATCCTGATGAACCTGGCGCTGATCGCGACCGAGGCGCTGGCGCGCGGCGGCACGATCGACATCGGGGCCGAAGCAGGCCGGGAGGCGATCGAGATCGCGATCCGGATCGAGGGGCCGCGCATCCTGCTCGATCCCGAAATCCGGCGCACTCTGATGGAGGGGCAGGGCACCGAGCCGCTGGCGTCGCGCACCGCGCCCGCCTTCCTGATCCATACCCTGACCACCGAACTGGGCGGCATGACGCTGGTGACGGAGCCCATGCCCAACACCATGATCCTGGGCGCGGCGATCCGGGCGGGGTAAACACCCTTTTAATCTTGTGGCGGCAAGAGGGTGGCGAAAGGACGCGCCCTCGGGGACTTATGGACGACCTGCTGCAGGAATTCATTGCCGAGACACGCGAAACGCTGGAGGCTTTGTCCAGCGAGATCGTCGCGTGGGAGGCGGCGCCCGGCGACCGTGCGCGGCTGGATGCGATTTTCCGCTTCGTCCACACCGTCAAGGGAAGCTGCGGCTTTCTGGACCTGCCGCGCCTCGCCAGGCTGAGCCATGCCGCCGAGGATGTGCTGGCCGATGCACGCGACGGCAAGCGGATGCCCGACACGGCGCTCGTCGATGCGGTACTGGCCATCGTCGACCGGATCGGCGCGGTGGTCGAGGGGATTGCCGCGGACATCGCGCTCGATGACTCGGATGACGACGCGCTGATCGCGGCGCTGACCCGGGTGGAAGAGGTGGTCGTGCCCGCCCCGGCGGTCCGCGTAGCCGTCGCCCCGCGTGCCGCGCCGCGGAGCATCCGGCTGAACGTCGATCTGCTCGACCGGATGATGAGCGGCATGTCCGACATGGTGCTGGCCCGCAACGAACTGGCCCGGCGGCTGCGCGACGACGTGCTGGACCCGCGTGTCGAAGCCGCGCTGGACCAGCTGTCGCTGACGGTTGCCGATATGCGCGATACCGTGACGCGGACGCGGATGCAGAAGATCGACGGGCTGTTCTCCGCGCTACCCCGGATGGTTCGCGACACGGCGGCCGAACTGGGCAAGGCGGTCACCCTGCGTATCGAGGGATCGGACGTGGACCTCGACCGCGAGATGATCGAGATGATGCGCGACCCGCTGGTCCATATCATCCGCAACGCGATCGACCACGGCATCGAACCACCCGCCCGGCGGCGCAGCCTGGGCAAGCCGCCGACCGGCCAGATCGGCGTCACCGCGCGTCAGTCGGGCAACCAGATCCTGATCGAGATCGAGGATGACGGCGCGGGCATCGATGTCGCGCGCATCGCGGCCAAGGCGATCGAGAACGACGTCCGCTCCGCCGCCGAGGTCGCGGGCATGAGCCCCGCCGAAAAGCTGAAGCTGGTGTTCGAGCCCGGCTTGTCGAGCCGCGACACGGTATCGGCGGTGTCGGGGCGCGGCGTCGGCATGGACGTGGTGCGCGCCAATATCGAGCATGTCGGCGGCCGCATCGCGTTGGACAACCGTCCGGGCCGGGGCCTGACCATCACCATCCGGATTCCGCTGACCCTGTCGATCATGTCGACCCTGATCGTCGCGGTCGCCGACCAGCGTTTCGCCATCGCCCGCCAGGCGATCGAGGAGATCGTCAAGGTGCGCGGCGAACAGGTGCGCGTCGACCCGGTCGGCGACATCCGGGTCGCGACGGTGCGGGGCCGCCGCCTGCCGATGCTGTCGCTTGGGTCCTTTCTGGGGATCGGGCAGGGCGATCCGTCGACACTGGTGATCGTGTCCACGCGCGACGGGGATTATGCCCTGGGCGTCGACGACGTGCTCGATACAGAGGAAGTGGTGGTCAAGCCCGCCGCCCCGGCGGTGATGGGCTCCGGCCTCTATGCCGGGCAGACCCTGCCGGACAGCGGCCTGCCGATGTTGCTGCTCGACAGCGGGGGGCTGGCGCAGGCGGCGGGGCTTCGTTTCCAGCGGAATATCATCGCCGCCGACGAAACCGCCGCACAGGAAACCGCCAACCCCGCGCTGTTGTTCGACGATCTGGACGGCGCGCGCCGCGCCATCCCGCTGGGCGCGATTGACCGCGTCGAGAAGGCGACCGCCGAGGCCGTCCACCGCTCCGGCGGCCGAACGCGCCTGATCGTCGAAGGGGCGACCATGCCGCTTCATCATGTCGATCCGGCCGCGCTCGACGAAGCGCTGGCGCATGGCGAGGTCGAGCTGCTGCGCCTGACCGATGGCGAGACCGAATGCGCCTATGCGATCGGCGGCGCGCTGGAGATCATCCACCTGCCCGCCGAGATCGCGCCCGCCACCGGCGGCCCGGTGCTGGGCATTGCCGTATGGGAAGGCCGGGCGCTGGAAATTCTCGATCCGCTGGCCTTCTTCCTCGACTCCGGCGTCGTGGATACCGGTCCGGTCGCACCGCTCTGTCTGCTCGACGGCGCGGGCGCGGCGTGGATGGACCGGTTCCTGCGGCCCGTGCTGGAGGCGCATGGCTATCGCTGCACGCTCAGCGCCGATGGCGGGGAGGCGCCGTCCGTCCGCCTGATGATGGAGGAGGATGCCGTCGTTGCTTCGACGTCGGACGCCCCCGTGGTGCGCCTGCGCCGCGACCGGGAGGGGGTGGCGGATCCCGACAGCATCTATCGTTACGACCGCTCCGCCCTGATCGCGGCGCTGGCGGGCCATGCGCGCCGGGGAGGGCGCTGATGGCGTTGTTCCTGATCGCCTGTATCGCCGGGCAGGGCGTGGTCTTCGACGCCGACCAGGTCGATTCGGTCGTCGATATCGGCGAGGTGGTGGCGGTGCCGCGCGCCGAGCCATCGGTGCGCGGGCTGACCGCGCTGCGCAGCCGGGTCATCACCGTCGTCGACACCCGCCGTGCGCTGGGGTTGGAGCCGACCGCCTCGCATGTCCGCCGCGCCGTCATCACCCGGCAGGACGGGCATTACTACGCCATGCTGGTCGACGCGCTGGAGGATATCGAGACGTTCGATATGCGTCCGATGCCGCACGTGGCACCGAAGGACGGCCGCTGGTCGCGCGCCGCCAACGGCATGGTCTTTCGCGATGGCGAGCCCCTGCTGGTGCTCGATCTGGCCAAGCTCGTGCCGCAGCCGGCGGCGCTGGTTGCCTGACCAATTAACCCGGCCGTTACCTATCGCAGCTATTTCGGACGTCAGATCCTGCCGGGACCTCCGGCGGGAATAGGGCATGCCGCATGAAAACCTGTCTCGTCGTTGATGACTCCAAGGTGATCCGCAAGGTCGCGCGCCACATATTGGAAACGCTCGACCTGCAGGTCCGGGAGGCGGGGGACGGTCGCGAGGCGCTGGAAGCGTGTCTGGAAGAGATCCCCGACGTCATCCTGCTCGACTGGAACATGCCGGTGATGAGCGGCATGGATTTCCTGCGCGCGCTGCGCGACGCCAATCTGGCGCGGCGGCCGCGGATCGTCTTCTGCACCACCGAAAACGGCATGGCCCATATCCGCGCGGCGATCGATGCCGGGGCCGACGAATATATCATGAAGCCGTTCGACCGCGACACGCTGGAAAGCAAGCTCCAGCTCGTCGGCATGATCTGATCCGGCAGGACCTGCCACCCGGAGCGCCGCGCCATGAGCCCGAGCCCCTCGACCGCCCTTCAGGCCGCATTGTCCGTCCATGGGCAGTTCGAGGCCACGCGGGTCTTGATCGTCGACGATTCGGCGGTCGCGCGGGCGCTGATCGCACGCCAGATCGAACCGCATGAGCGGTTCCGCGTGGTCGGCGCCGTCACCCATGTCGAGGCGGCACTTGCCTTCCTGAACGACCAGGCGGCCGATATCATCCTGCTCGACGTCGAGATGCCCGGGGTCGACGGTATCACCGCGCTTCCCCGGCTGATCGCGGCGGGGCGGGGCGCCCGTATCATCATCGTCTCGGCTTCCACCCCGGCGGGGGGCGCGGCGGCGGTGCAGGCGCTGGCGCACGGCGCGGCGGACACGCTCGACAAGCCCCGGCCGCAGGGACTGGCCGAGTTCGGCGACATCCTGTTGCAGAAGCTCGACGGGCTGGCCCACTCGACGGACCGCCCCGCCCAGGCCGCCCCTGCGCCGGTGAACAGGATGCGAGCCGCCGTTGTCCGACGGGCGCTGCCGGATATCATCGGCATCGGGGCCTCGACCGGTGGCATCCACGCACTGGCCAAGCTGCTGGCGCCCATTCCGGCGACGATGACGGTCCCGATCGTGGTGACGCAGCATCTGCCCGCGACCTTCATACCCTTTTTCGCAACCCAGCTGGCTGCCGTCGTGCGCCGCCCATGCGTCATGGCGCACGACCGGATGCGCGTCCGGCCCGGCGAGATCGTCGTCGCCCCCGGCGATGCTCATGTCACCTTCGTCCGGCTGACCGATGGCAGCGCGGCGATCCGGCTGAAGCATGAGCGCGCGCGCAGCGGCTGCCTGCCTTCGGTCGATCCGATGTTCGCCTCGATGGCCGAGCTATGGGGCGAGCGGGCCTGGGGTATCGTGTTGACGGGCATGGGGCGTGACGGACTGGAGGGAGCCAGGATGTTGAAGGCCGCAGGGGGGACTATCATTGCGCAGGATCGGGAGAGCGCCGTCGTCTGGGGCATGCCGGGTGCGGTCGTCACCGACGGTCTGGCCGACCTGGTGATGACCCCCGACGCGATCGGCGCGATGTTGGCGGGTGGGGTCGCGGCGGGAGGGGTCTGCTGATGGTCCTGGCCTCTAGCTGGACGCCCGCGCCCCGCGTCCGCCCCGGGAGCATGGCGCCGGCGCAGTCCCCCTTGTCGGGTCAGTCGCTCGCCGTCCTCAGCGCGCTGTTGGAGGCGCGGACCGGCCAGCAGATCGCCAGCCATCGTTCGACCCGTGTCGACACGGTGCTGTTGCCGCTGATGCGCGAGCGTCGGATGGAGACTCTGGACCAGCTGGTCTATGCCCTTCTCGACGGGCGCGATCCGCAGCTGGCGGGCCGCGTCATCGACGCGCTGGTCAATGGCGAAACCTCGTTCTTCCGTGACCCGCATGTGTTCGACCATATCGTCGAAACGGTTGCCGAGGTGGAACGCGAAGGGCGCCGCGCCCGCATCTGGAGCGCGGGCTGCTCGACCGGCCAGGAACCCCTGTCGCTGGCGATGATGTTCGCCGAGCGGCAACAGGTACATGGCACGCCGATGCCCGAGATCATCGCGACCGACGTGTCCGAAGCCGCCATCGCCCGCGCCCGAAGCGGCTGCTACACCCAGTTCGAGGTACAGCGCGGCCTGCCCATCCGCCAGATGGTTCGCTGGTTCGACGGGCGACCCAACAGTGAATGGGTGGCCCGGCCCGAACTGCTGCGCCACATTTCCTTCCGCCATATGAACCTGACCGTCGATCCGGCGCCCGGCGGATCGTTCGACCTGGTGCTGTGCCGCAACGTCATGCTGTATTTCGCGGCCGAGCCGAAGAAGCGCGCCTTTCGCACCATCGCGTCGGCGATGCGGCCGACCGGCCTGCTGGTCCTGGGCGCGGGCGAGACGGTGATCGGGCAGACGGACCTGTTCCAGCTCGCCTCGGTCGGGCGCGGCGTGTACGAGAAAAGCGACGTGGCCGATCTGCCGATCGGTGCATGAAGCCATATCCTTGCGCCAGGCTTCCCGCTAACAGGGGCGGACGAACCGGGATCGTTCAGGAGGTTGCATGACGATCGTCGACACGCCGTCACCCAATTTCGACGCGCGTAGCCTGCCCATCACGATGATCGTATTGCACTATACGGGGATGCAGGACGCGGAGTCGGCCATTGCCCGACTGCGCGATCCGGAGGCCAAGGTGTCATGCCATTATCTCGTCGCCGAGGACGGCACCGTGCTGCGCATGGTCGACGAGGCGGAGCGGGCCTGGCATGCGGGACGATCGCACTGGCGCTCGATCGAGGATGTGAACTCGGCGAGCATCGGGATCGAGATCGTCAATCCCGGTCATGACTGGGGTTATCGCCCGTTCCCCGACGAACAGATCGCGGCGGTGATGGAGCTGGTCGCCGATATCCAGAAACGCCACGGCATCACGCGCGGCAACATCGTCGGCCATTCCGACATCGCGCCCGCCCGCAAGCGCGATCCGGGCGAGCTGTTCCCCTGGGGCGCGCTGGCCCGGCGGCGCCTCGCCCTGCCGCGCCCGACCAGGAACCTGATGGACCCGATGTGGACCGAGGCGGGCTTCTGCCTGGCGCTGGAGCGGTTCGGCTATGACGTGACCGACCGGATGGCGGCGATCATGGCGTTCCAGCGGCGCTTCCGCCCCGAGCTGATCGATGGCGAGATCGATGCGGAGTGCCGGATGATCCTGCTGGCGTTGTTGCTGCCCAGGCCGCAGGGGGATGACTGAGGGGGAGGGGCGTGGGCTTCGACTTCGCTCAGCCTGAACGGAGCAGGGGAAAGGGGCTTTACCTCAACCCCCGTTCCGCCTGAGCGAAGTCGAAGGCCACGCGATACCCCAACCACAAACCCCTTGCCCTCCGCCGCATTCCCGCTACAGCCGCCAGCAGTCAGAGGGCCGGGCGGCCGCGGCCTCGGGTAACCGGGGGCGAGGAAAGTCCGGGCTCCACGGAATAACGGTGCCGGGTAACGCCCGGCGGGGGCGACTCCAGGGACAGTGCCACAGAGAGCAGACGGCCACGGCTTCGGCCAGGTCAGGGTGAAAGGGTGCGGTAAAAGCGCACCGCGGGTCCGGTAACGGAAACGGCATGGCAAACCCCACCGGGAGCAAGACCGAATAGGGATGGCATGGCGCGAAAGCGTCGGGGCGCGTTCCCGCCCGCTATCCGGGTTGGTTGCTTGAGGCGATGTGCAAGCATCGTCCTAGAAGAATGGTCGCCCATCCGGCTTTGGCCGGTGGACAGAACCCGGCTTACAGGCCCTCTGGCTTTCCTGCGCAAATTCGGGCAGCGTTCCGCCAAACTCGGCTTGGGAGGGTGCGGGGACGTGAAAACCAACAGAAATTTCGTACGCGTGACGTTGGCGGGACTGATCGTCGCGACAGGTGCGGCGGCGATGGCGCAGCAGGCGGCTCCGGCCCAGACCATGCAGCAGCAATATGACGCCGCGACCGCGCTGGACGCGGGCCAGGACCCGGCGGCGGCGCTGGTCGCGTGGAACCGCATCATCGCACAGGTAAAGCCGGGCAGCCGGACCTGGGCGATCGCGATGGTCCGCAAGGGCGGCGCGCAGTTTCGTCTGGGTCAGATTGACGATGCCGCGGCGGCGATTCGCGCAGGCCTGGCCGTGCTGCCCGCCCAAGACCCGTCGCTGGCCGAGGACCGATTTGCCGCGCATATGAAGCTGGGCGGCATTGCGACGGCGTCGCTCGACTATGCCGATGCCACCGCAGAATATCGCAAGGCGGCGGCGGAGTCCCCCGACGATATCGGGCGGATGGCCGCGCTGCTGGCGACCGTGCGGACCCAGACCTTCACCGATCCGGGCGAGGCCCAGGCCTCACTGGCCCAGGCGGACGCGCTGGCGCAGAAGCTGACGTTGAGCAAGGGGGACCAGGCGGCGCTGGAGCAGGCACGCATGCGTCTGGCGTTGAATACCGGGCGGCTGGACGACGCCAACCGGATGGCGCCCAAGGTGGTGACGCTGCTCGGCGGCATGACGCTGAACAAGGTCGATCTTCGCGACGTCGCCGCCCGCTCGGATGCGGCCATCGCCGGGCTGCTGACCCATCACGAGGACAGCGCGCGCGAATATATGGCCTATACGGGCGCGGGCCGTTCGACCAAGGGCAGCTTCAGCGCCGCCAGCATGATGGCCCCGCCCGAATGCGGCGGCGAGGCCGATCTGAAGCCGGAAGACGTCGCCGTGATCCAGTTCAGCGTCGGCGACGACGGAACGGTCTTCGGCGTCGAACCCATTTATTCCTCCGGCGGCGGGGCGAAGGGACTGGCCTTTGGCCGCGCGGTCCGGGAATGGGTTTGGTCGCCCGAGGAACTCAAGGAATTGCCGCCCTTCTTCCGGTACAATGTCCGGTTGGAGATGCGCTGTTCGACCGCCTATAGCCGTCCCTCGATCGGTGAGGCGATCAATGCCAGCTTTGCCGAATGGCTGGAGAAGAAGGGCGTGGCGGCATCCGCCAGGACGGGTTCGGCCGGTGCCGATGCACTGACCCGCCAGCGCGCCGCGCTCGCCGCGGCCGAGGCCAAGGGGCAGACGCCTGCGATCCTCGCCGCCGCCGCGCAGATGCTCGAAAATCCGACGCTGGGCAGTGACGATCGCGCCGCCCTGATCGCGAAGGCCCAGCCGCTGGCGGCGGCATCGGACATGCCCGCCATGGCGCAACTGGTCTTTGCGATTCCGGCCCAGGAAGGGCGCAACCGCGACTGGCGCGGGGCGGGGCGCTATGCCGCCGTCATGAGTCCGATGCTGGCGCAAAAGCCCTTTGCCGACGATCCGCAGGCGCGCGCCGCGCTGCGCCTGTGGATCGCGGATCGAACCGGCGAGAAATATGCCGGCCCCTATCTTCAACAGGTCGCCGACGACAAGGGACTGGAGCCGCGCGATCCGTTGCGCGTCGGGGCGCTGATCCGGCTGGCCTCGGCAGCCAAGCGGCAGGGCGATCTGGCCCTGGCGCGCCAGACCTTCGAGAAGAGCGGGCTGGCGGCCTCGCAATGCGCGACACTGGATGCCACCCCCAAGGTCGTGACCTATCCCGGCAGCAGTGCCTTCCCGCAGGAGGCGCAGCGCTGGGGCTTTGAGGGCTGGGTGCGCAACCAGTTCGATATCAGCGCCGATGGCCGGGTCGCCAACGCCCGGACGCTGGTCAGCTATCCGCCCTTCATCTTCTCGCAGGCGGCGGAAAAGGCCTTCACGTCCATGCGCTATGAAAAGACCTACCGCCCCGATGGCGGCGTCGGATGCGGCGGCAGCTTGAACGGAATCCGGTTCCAGCTGCCGAAGTGATCGACTTGTTAAGGGGGATCGGAACCGGTGTTCCTCCTCCACCCCTCTCAAAGGCAGCGGGATGGCGTAGAGACAATCCCAATAGAGCCCCTCCCCCTTCAGGGGAGGGGTTGGGGTGGGGCCTCCCCACAGGCTTTATGCTTGCCGA